>NZ_JALJZW010000009.1 GCF_024171495.1 Deinococcus sp. HSC-46F16 | reverse complement strand
ACCTTCACGGTGGACCTGATCAAGCCCATCGCCATGGAAGAAGGCCTGCGCTTCGCCATCCGCGAGGGTGGACGCACCGTCGGCGCCGGCGTCGTTACCAAGGTCCTGGAGTAAAACTTCCGTTTCGGAGGAGAGGCCCGCGCCGCGGGCCTCTCCTTTGCTATTCGTGGCCTGTTTGTGGCGCGTGGGTGGACACTCCCCCCCGCACTGCCTATAATCCCAATGTTGCCCGCCCCAAGGCGGGCTTTTACCAGCGCCGTTTCCCCTGTGAGGCGGAGGGCTGGGAGCGCCACCCCGCAGCGGGGAGAGGCGCGAAAGGAGCAGCATCATGGCGAAAGACGGACCGCGCATTATCGTGAAGATGGAAAGCACCGCTGGCACCGGCTTCTACTACACGACCACCAAGAACCGCCGCAACACGCAGGCCAAGATGGAACTGCGCAAGTACGACCCCGTGGCGAAAAAGCACGTCGTGTTCAAGGAAAAGAAGGTCTGAGTCCCGGGCTGGGCCTCTTCGCCTGTGCGGCGGGCGCCCAGCCTCGGCTCTGACCTTTCGCCCCACGTCATGACGGGCAAGGTGAGCGCATGAATCTGATGCAGTATTTGCGGGATTCCCGCGCCGAACTCGCCAAGGTCACCTGGCCGACCCGCCAGGGAGTCATCGAGGGCACGCAGGCCGTGCTGATCTTCGTGGTGGCGCTGACCCTGATCGTGTTCGCGATGGATTCCCTTTTCGGCTTCCTCGTCCGGGCGGCGCTGCAATGAGCATCGAGTGGTACGCCGTTCACACCTACGTGGGCCAGGAAGACCGCGTGCAGCAGCACCTGCTGGAGCGCGCCCGCAAGCTGGGCATGCACCACACGAAGATTTTTCAGGTGCTGCAACCCACCGAAAAGGCCGTCGAGCTTCAGGAAGGCGGCAAGAAGGTCGAGGTCGAGCGCAAGCTCTTCCCCGGCTACGTCTTCGTGCAGATGGACGTCGAGGACGACGACGCGCCGGGCGAACTCGGCGAATCCTGGGAGGTCGTGCGCGGCACGAGCGGCGTGACTGGCTTCGTCGGCACGGCCACCCGCCCGGTGCCCCTCTCCCCTGAGGAAGTGCAGCGCCTGCTGGCCTCGGTCGGCGTGGCGGCCCAGGCCCCGGAAGAGGCGGCCCCGCGTATCAAGGTCGACCTCAAGCCCGGCGATATGGTCCGGGTCACGGGCGGCCCCTTCGCCGACTTCAGCGGCGTGGTGAGCGAGGTCAACGCCCCGCAGGCCAAGGTCAAGGTCCTGGTCAGCATCTTCGGGCGCGAGACCCCGGTCGAACTCGATTTCGCGCAGGTCAGCAAATAACCCCCTGGGGCGTGGGCTTGGCAGACTTGCCCGCGCCCTGTACACTGCCAAAGTTGCTGCTCCGGTGCCTGTCAGGGTCGGAGACGGCACTTAGCGCCAGCACCCCGCCGGTTCCCGTGACCCGCCGGGGGAGCTAAGGAGGACACATGAAGAAAGTCGCAGGGCTTGTCAAGCTCCAACTGCCTGCGGGCAAGGCCACCCCGGCCCCCCCCGTCGGCCCCGCGCTGGGTCAGTACGGCGCGAACATCATGGAGTTCACGAAGGCGTTCAACGCGCAGACGGCCGACAAGGGTGACGCGATCATCCCCGTCGAGATCACCATCTACGCCGACCGCTCCTTTACCTTCATCACCAAGACCCCTCCGATGAGCTACCTGATTCGCAAGGCGGCGGGACTCCAGAAGGGCAGCGCGACTCCCAACAAGGCCAAGGTCGGCAAGCTGAACTGGGATCAGGTGCTGGAAATCGCCCGCACCAAGATGCCCGACCTGAATGCCGGGAGCGTCGAGGCGGCCGCCAACACCGTGGCCGGGACCGCCCGCTCCATGGGCGTGACCATCGAGGGGGCTCCCCATGCCTAAGCACGGCAAGCGTTACCGCGCCCTGGTCGAGAAGGTCGACCGCACCAAGCAGTACACCATTGACGAAGCCGCCGCGCTCGTGAAGGAACTGGCGACCGCCAAGTTCGACGAGACGGTGGAAGTGCACTTCCGCCTCGGCATCGACCCCCGCAAGAGCGACCAGAACGTGCGCGGCACGGTCGCCCTGCCCCACGGGACCGGTAAGACGGTGCGCGTGGCGGTCATCACCAAGGGCGACAACGTGGCGGCGGCCGAAGCGGCGGGCGCCGACGTGGTCGGCAGCGACGAGCTGATCGAGCGCATCGCGGGCGGCTTCATGGAGTTCGACGCCGTCGTGGCGACGCCCGACATGATGGCCCAGGTCGGCCAGAAGCTCGCGCGTCTGCTCGGGCCGCGCGGCCTGCTCCCCAACCCCAAGAGCGGCACCGTCGGCCCCGACGTGGCGGGCATGGTGCGCGGCCTCAAGGCCGGGCGCATCGAGTTCCGCAACGACAAGACCGGCGTGGTGCACGCGCCCATCGGCAAGGCCAGCTTCGGGCCGGACAACCTCAGCGCCAACTACCAGGCGCTAGTGTCCGCTCTCGAGGCCGCCAAGCCGGGCAGCGCCAAGGGTATGTACCTCCGCAGCGCGTACCTGACCAGCACGATGGGGCCGAGCATTCCCCTCACGCTGAGCAGCCAAGCCCAGGCCTGACCTTCTCCCGGGGAGGGGCGCGGCCTCTCCCCCTGACTTCAGCACCCCGGTGCGCTTCACGGCCCACCTTTTGAATTCGGCCAATTCCGGCATCGTAGACAGCGGGGACCCTTGCCAGGTTTAAACATCCCGCCGAGTTGTCAGGGCGCGAGGAGCGTACCTGGACTTGTTCACCACCAAGGAGGTTCCCAGTGGCGAACGCACGCAATCAGCAGAACCTGAGCAGCCTTCAGGGCAGCCTCAGCGGGATCGAGACGTTTTACGTCGTCGATTACCAGGGCCTGACCGCCGGGCAGCTCAGCCGCCTGCGCAAGGACATCCGCGAAAAGGGTGGGCAACTGATCGTTGCCAAGAACACCCTGATCCACCTCGCCCTCCAGGGCAACGGTCAGGACTTCAGCGACAGCCTCAAGGGACCCAGCGCCCTCGTGCTGGCGCATGACGACCCCGCTGGGGTCGCCAAGACCCTGAGCGACGCCGCCAAGGGCAACGACCGCGGCATCCCTGCCATGAAGGGCGGCCTCGTCGAAGGGCGCCGCGTGGACGTGGCCGTCATCGAGCGTCTGGCCAGCCTGGGCAGCAAGCAGAGCCTTCAGGGCGAATTCGTGGGTGTGCTCTCCAGCCACCTGTCGAGCTTTGTCGGCATCCTGGAAGCGTACCAGGAGAAGCTGGGCGGCGGCGGCAGCGCCGAAGCCCAGGGCTAAGCGCCTTTCTCTCCCCACCCCTTTTCCCCAATCCATCCACCGGAGGACACCACCATGGCTTACGACAAGCAGGCTCTGATTGACCAGCTCAGCACCCTCACCATCATGGAACTCGCCGACCTCATTGACGGTCTCAAGGAGACCTGGGGCGTGACCGCCGCCGTCGCGGTGGCGGGTCCCGCCGCCGGGGGCGCTGCGCCCGCCGCCGAGGAGAAGACCGAGTTTGACGTGGTGCTCGTTGACGCGGGCGCCAGCAAGATCAACGTCATTAAGGAAATCCGCGCCATCACCGGCCTGGGTCTGAAGGAGGCCAAGGACCTCAGCGAGAAGGGCGGCGCTCTCAAGGAAGGCGTGAGCAAGGACGACGCCGAGAAGATGAAGGCGCAGCTCGAGGCCGCGGGCGCCAAGGTCGAACTGAAGTAACTTCTTTCCCACCGGGAGTGCGGCCCCCTGCTTCGGCGGGGGGTTTTGTGTTTGCCGAAAGTGTGATGTGCCACGATTTTTTAACCCGGGCCGGGTCATAGTGGCCGAGTTGTTTTCCAGGCAGATTCCTCAGCGGGGCGCGGTAAACAGTGCGCGCTTCCGTTTCTGTCGGTTGGAGAGCAGCCAGGAGTCACCATGGCAGTAGGCAGAGTGAAGTGGTTCAACGCGGAAAAGGGTTACGGATTCATCGAGACGGAAGGCAGCGAGGACGTGTTCGCGCACTTCAGCGCCATCCAGGCCCAGGGCTTCAAGAAGCTCAACGAGGGTGACGAGGTCGAATTCGAGATCGAAGCGGGCCAGCGTGGCAAGGGTCCCCAGGCCAAGAACATCGTCGTGACGAAGGCCGCCCCGGCCCCCGCCTACGGCGACCGTCCCCAGCGCCGCGACAACAACCGCTGGTAATTCAAAACGAGTGATTTCAAGCCCCCGGCCGCGAGGTTGGGGGTTTTGCTATGTCGGCTTGTAAAGCACGTGGAAGGTATCAATCAACCTGAAGACGCTCCCGCTCACCCTGACCTCGCTGTGGGGCACGGGTGGCCGCGCGTCCGGAGAGCTCCATTCCTCTCCTGCCTCGCTGACCACAGGGCACAGCCCATTCCGGCTCCCCGGTGGCAGCCTGCGGAGGGCCTGTTCATCCAGCGTTCGGTAGGTTTCTGCCGCTTCGCGCAAGAGGGGATGGGCCGCCTGTCCGAAATGCAGTTCTGCGAGGTCCCCGTTACGCCGGCCGATGCGGAAGGCCTGAGTGAAGGGCGAGGGGCCTCCCTCCCCGTCCTCGTCTTATCTGAATTCAGGGGCCTCAAGAATTACCTGCTCATCAGCCGATTTGACTGCCCAGAGCGTGACCACCTCTGGCCCGTCCAGGCTCACCGCAGTTCCCGCCGCAGCCCTGCCGCCATCTGGAACCACTCACGCTCCTGGCGTTTGTAGAGGGGGGTGGCGCGGCGCTCGGTCTTCTCCATCGCGTCCAAGAGGGCCGCCGCCTCGTCCTGCTTCCCCTGCTCCAGCAAGAAGGCAGCGTAGCGGGCGCGGGGTTCCTCGGTGGTCGCGGCGGTCATCGCCTCCCGGTAGGTCGCGTCGGCGTCCTGCACCTTGCCCTGGGCCGCCTGGGCCTGGGCGAGCAGGGTGAGCGTGCGGGTGCGGGTCGCGGCACTGGTCCGCAGGTCGACCCGCTCCAACAGTTCCTCGGCGGCAGCGGGATTCGCGCGGGCCAGTTCCAGCTCGGCGCTGGTGAGCAGCACGACCGGATCGTCGGCATAGATGCCCGTCAGCAGCGGGTACAAGGTGGCCTGCGCCTCCTCGGGGCGCCCGGCCCGCGCTTGCAGGGCGGCGAGGTCGGTACGGTGCGCGAGGGTGTCACTCTCCGAGAGCCGGTCCCGCGCCTCGCGGATGCGGGTGTCGAGCGGCTTGATCGCCTCGACTCCACGGGCCACCGCCTGCCCCGCCACCTGACCTCGGCCGCGCAGCCACGGGAGAAACACCATAAAGGTGTACAGGACTGAGCCAATCATCCCGAACAGACTGCCGAACAGCGCCCCGAACGCCAGCAGAAACATCCAGAAGATGGGCTGCCGGGTCATGATGGCGTGGACGAGGCCCACGACCGCCAGGCCGCGAATCACGGTGTAGATCACGGGGAGATAGGGTTGTAGGGCGTCCACACCTCCATCGTAAAGCAGCGGTCCGGGCTGAGCGTCCCCAGGGGCCGGGGCAGGCATTGACCTTGACTCCCCTGGCCCCCTATACTGGCCTGTGGCCGACCATGATGGGTTGGACAGGAGCGACTTGCGCCGGAGCAGACTCCACAACTAAAGCTCAACTGCGGGAGCGCAGCCGACACGCGAGGCTGTGGTCCCGGCTGCGCCTTTTACCCGCCCCGGAAGGCCGCAGCATGCACGACCCAGGGTGCGCGAGGTGTGAATGACCCTGACGAATCAGAAACCGCGCATCGAGCGGTTCGGTGAGATCACCGAAGTGATCCCGCTTCCCGAACTGACCGAGGTGCAGGTCAACTCCTTCAAGGCCTTTTTGCAAGACGACCGCGCTCCTGACCAGCGCGAGAACGCGGGGCTCCAGAGCGCCTTCCGCGAGGTCTTCCCCATCGACGAGACCGAGAAGGGCCGCTCGACGGGGCTGGTGCTGGACTTCCTCGAGTACCGCCTTGGCGAAGCGCCCTACACTCCGGAGGAGTGCCGCGAGAAGGACCTGACCTACCAGGCCCCGATGTACGCCAAGCTCCAACTGATCCACAAGGACTCGGGCCTCATCAAGGAAGACCAGGTGTTCCTGGGCGACCTGCCGCTGATGACCGACGACGGTTCCTTTGTCATCAACGGGGCCGACCGCGTGGTGATCTCGCAGATCCACCGTTCGCCCGGCGTGTACTTCACGTCCTCCTACAAGGGGATCAAGAAGCTGTACACGGCGGCGATCATCCCCATGCCCAAGCGCGGCCCCTGGATCGAGCTGGAGTTCGCGGGCGGCGTGCTGGAGATGAAGGTCAACAAGCGCAAGTTCCCGGTGGCGATGCTGCTGCGGGTGCTGGGCTATGACGACGCCCAGCTCCGGGCGCTCTTTACCGAGTTCGACGCCGACCTCGAACTGCCCGAGGACAAGAGCGCGGGCATGAGCGCGGACGAGGCGCTGCTGCGCCTGTTCACCGTGCTGCGCCCCGGCGACCCGCCCAAGCGCGACAAGGCGATCCAGTACCTCTACGGCCTGCTGGCCGACCCCAAGCGCTACGACCTGGGTGACCCCGGCCGCTTCAAGATGAACACCAAGCTGGGCACCTCCCGGCAGGAGCGCACGCTGCTCACCTTCCAGGACGGCCGCTTCAGTGACGCCGGGCTGGTGGACACCATCCGCTACCTGATGGCGCTCCAGCACGGTCTGGAGACGGTGACCATCGGGGCCGACGAGGACGGTGTGGCGAACGAGGTGCCCGTCACGGAAGACGACATCGACCACCTCGGCAACCGCCGCGTGCGCACGGTGGGCGAGCTGCTCGCCGACCAACTCCGCGTGGGCATGGGCCGCATGGCGCGGGGCGTGCGCGAACGCATGCTGCTCGGGAACCCCGACGCCGCGACCCCCACCAAGCTGGTGAACAACCGCCCCATCGTGGCGGCGATGCGCGAGTTCTTCGGCCGCAGCCAGCTCTCGCAGTTCAAGGACCAGACCAACCCGCTGTCCGACCTGCGCCACAAGCGGCGTATCTCGGCCCTGGGTCCGGGGGGCCTGACGCGCGAGCGGGCGGGCTTCGACGTGCGCGACGTGCACCGCACGCACTACGGACGCATCTGCCCGATCGAGACGCCGGAAGGCGCGAACATCGGCCTGATCTCCTCGCTGTCCTCGTACTCGAAGGTCAACGAGCTGGGCTTTATCGAGGCCCCTTACCGCCGGGTCGAGAACGGGCGCGTCACCGACGACGTGGTCTACATGACCGCCGACATCGAGGACCGTTACACCATCGCGCAGGCGAACTCGCCGCTGAACGCGGACGGCACCTTCGCCGATGAGCGCGTGCTGGCCCGCCGCAAGGGGGACCCGCTGCTGTACACGCCCGACGAAGTGGACTTCATGGACGTGTCGCCCAAGCAGATCGTTTCCATCAACACCAGCCTCATTCCCTTCTTGGAGCACGACGACGCCAACCGGGCGCTGATGGGCTCGAACATGCAGTCGCAGGCCGTGCCGCTCGTTCGCGCCGACAGCCCCGCCGTGGGCACCGGCGTCGAGGAGCGCGTGGTGAGCGACTCGGGCACCAGCGTGATCAGTGACGTTGCGGGCCGCGTGAGCTACGTGGACTCGCGCGTGATTCAGGTGACGCTGACCGAGGACGCGCCGCAGGCCGGAATGGTGACGGGCAACATCCGCACCTTCGAACTTGTGCGTTTTACCCGCTCCAACCAGGGCACCAACCTCGACCAGCATCCCATCGTGAACGTGGGCGACGAGATCGTGCGCGGGCAGGTCATCGCGGACGGCCCCGCCTCCGACCTCGGGCGCCTCGCGCTGGGGCAGAACATCACCATCGCGATCATGCCCTTCGACGGCTTCAACTTCGAAGACGCGATCTGCATCTCCGAGGGGCTGGTCCGCAAGGACTTCTACACCTCGGTCCACATCGAGAAAGACGAGATCGAGGCCCGCGACACCAAGCTCGGCCCGGAGAAGATCACCCGCGACATCCCCGGCCTGTCCGAGGCGGCGCTACGTGACCTCGACGAGGACGGCATCGTGCGTGTGGGGGCGGAGGTCAAGCCCGGCGATATTCTCGTGGGCAAGACCAGTTTCAAGGGCGAGTCCGAACCGACCCCCGAAGAGCGCCTGCTGCGCTCGATCTTCGGTGAGAAGGCCCGCGAGGTGAAGGACACCTCCCTGCGCGTGCAGTCCGGTCAGGGCGGCATCGTGGTGAAGACGGTGCGCTTCCGCCGCGGCGACGAAGGCGTGGACCTCAAGCCCGGCGTGCGCGAGATGGTGCGCGTGTACGTGGCCCAGAAGCGCCAGCTTCAGGTGGGCGACAAGGTGGCGAACCGCCACGGGAACAAGGGCGTGGTCTCCAAGATCCTGCCCCCCGAGGACATGCCCTACCTGGAAGACGGCACCCCGGTGGACCTCGTGTTCAACCCGCTCGGCGTGCCCTCGCGCATGAACCTCGGCCAGATCCTGGAAACGCACCTCGGTGAGGTCGCGCGTCTGACCGGGCAGAAGTTCGTGACGCCCGTGTTCGACTCCGCGACCGAAGTGGCGATCAAGGAGATGCTGGAAGTCGCCGCCGCCGAGAGGTTGCAGCGCCGCAAGGACGAGGGCTTCGAGCTCGACAAGCGCGAGCAGGAAGTGCTCGACCGCGCCGGGAAGCTCGGCGTGATCGGTCAGCCGGGCGACGACTACGAGGCCGCCCAGATGCAGCTCGCCCGCACCGGCAAGAGCATCCTGTTCGACGGGCGCACCGGCGAGCCGATCTCCGGCCCGGTCGTGGTGGGCACCATGTACGTCATGAAGCTCTACCACATGGTGGAGGACAAGCTGCACGCCCGCTCCACCGGCCCCTACAGCCTCATCACCCAGCAGCCGCTCGGCGGTAAGGCGCAGTTCGGCGGCCAGCGCTTCGGCGAGATGGAAGTGTGGGCGCTGGAAGCCTACGGCGCGGCGCACACCCTGCAGGAGATGCTCACGATCAAGTCCGACGACATCGACGGACGCGACGCTGCCTACCAGAGCATCGTCAAGGGCGAGGAAGTCTCCGGCAGCACCATTCCCGAGTCCTTCAAGGTGCTCGTCAAGGAGCTGCACTCGCTGGGCCTCGACGTCGAGGTGCTCGACAACGGGGACCGTCCGGTGGACATCTTCGAAGGGATGATGCCGAAGCGCTAAGGCGCTGACGCGCCGGTCGAGAAGTCCAGAAGTTGAGGAGTCTAGGTTCATTCCTCTCGACTTCTAGACCCCTCGACCCTCCCCCAAGCCTCCCACGACAGGAGCAATTGCTTTGAAAGACTTCAACAAGGTCCGCATCGCCATCGCCAGCCCCGCCCGCATCCGCGAGTGGAGCTTTGGTGAGGTCGAGAAGCCGGAAACCATCAACTACCGCACCCTGAAGCCCGAGCGCGAGGGCCTCTTTGACGAGCGCATCTTCGGGCCGATGAAGGATTACGAGTGCGCCTGCGGCAAGTACAAGCGCCAGCGCTACGAGGGCAAGGTCTGCGAGCGCTGCGGCGTGGAAGTCACCAGCAGCAAGGTGCGCCGCTACCGCATGGGCCACATCGACCTCGCTACGCCCGCCGCGCACATCTGGTACGTGAAGGACACGCCCAGCAAGATCGGCACCCTGCTCGACCTGTCGGCTGGGCAACTGGAGAAGGTGCTGTACTTTTCCTCCTTCCTGGTGACCGATCCCCGCAACGCGCAGAAGGACGGGCGCCCCCTCAAGCGCGGCGAACTGCTCAGTGACGACGAGTACCGCGAGCTGCGCTTCGGGCGGCAGGAGACGTACACCATCCCCAACGGGCAGGAAGCGGTCATCCGTGACGGCGAGTACGTGACGCGCGGGCAGACGCTGGGCGGCAACGTGGTCTCCAAGATGGACGGCCTCGCGCAGTACCGCTTCCCCCGCCGTGCCGAGATCGCCTACGCCGAGCAGGTGGAGGCCTCGCTGCCCCTGCCCGCCGACGTGCTCGTCGAGCAGGACGCCTTCCGTGCGGGCGAGATTCTGGCCGAGCTGGAAGCGGACGTGACGATCACGGCGCCCGTGGACGGCACCGCGTTCCTGCACGACATGGGCGAGGACTCCGTGATGGTGGAGATCCGCGACACCACGGCGGCCGCCGACGAGGACACCGCCGCGCCCCAGGGCGAGGTGCTGGCCCGCGTGTACATCCCGCACGGGATGAGCGTGGCCGTGGCCGAGGGCGAGATCGTGGAAGCGGGCAGCGTCCTGGCGAGCGCCTCGGCGGGCGACCGCCTGCGCGTGAGCCGCGACAGCCGCCTCTCCGGCGTCACCTTCCCCAAGAAGAAGGGCGACGTGAAGGTCACCGCGCACTGGACCCGCCGCGCCGAGTACCGCATCGAGCCGCAGATGCACGTGCTCGTCGGGGATGGCTCGGAGGTCCGCGCCGGGCAGAAGGTCGTCGGCGCGATTGACAAGGAAGAAGAGGTCATCGCGGAAGCCGACGGCGTGATCACCCTGCACGCGCCCGCGAGCATCATCGTCTCCAAGGCGAAGGTGTACGCCTACCAGGACGAGCCCCTCGTCGTGAACGGCGACCGGGTGGAGCCGGGCGACGAACTGGCCGACTCGGGCAACCTGCGCAGTGAGATCAGCGGGCGTATCGAGATCGACCTCGTGCGCAAGCAGGTGCGGGTCATCGAGTCCTACGACTTCGAGGCCAAGATGGGCGCCGAGGCGGTCAAGGAACTGCTCGACGACCTCGACCTCGACCAGCTTGAGGCTGAACTCGGCGAGGCGATGAAGGACAACAGCCGCCACAAGCGGGCCAAGGCCCGCAAGCGGCTGGAGGTCACCCGCTCCTTCAAGCGCAGCGGCAACCACCCGTCGTGGATGATTCTGGAGACGGTGCCGGTCATGCCGCCCGACCTCCGGCCGATGGTGCAGGTGGACGGCGGGCGCTTCGCCACCTCCGACCTCAACGACCTGTACCGCCGCCTGATCAACCGCAACAACCGCCTCAAGAAGCTGATGAGCCAGGGCGCCCCCGACATGATCATCCGCAACGAGAAGCGGATGCTGCAAGAAGCCGTCGACGCGCTGATCGACAACGGGCGGCGCGGCAGCCCGGTCACCAACCCCGGCTCCGACCGCAGCCTGCGCTCGCTGACCGACCTGCTGGGCGGCAAGCAGGGCCGCTTCCGGCAGAACCTGCTGGGCAAGCGCGTGGACTACTCCGGCCGCTCGGTAATCGTGGTCGGCCCGCAGCTCAAGCTGCACCAGTGCGGGGTGCCCAAGCGCATGGCGCTGGAACTCTTCAAGCCCTTCCTGTTCAAGGTGCTGGAGGAAAAGGGCGAGGTCACCAACATCAAGCAGGCCCGCAAGATGCTGGAGCGCTACCGCGACACCCGCGACAGCGTGTGGGACGCGCTGGAAGAGGTCATCGAGGACAAGGTCGTGCTGCTCAACCGCGCCCCGACCCTGCACCGCCTCGGCATCCAGGCGTTCGAGCCGGTCCTCGTCGAGGGTCAGTCCATCCAGCTTCACCCGCTGGTCTGTGAGGCGTTCAACGCCGACTTCGACGGCGACCAGATGGCGATTCACGTGCCGCTCTCGGCCTATGCGCAGGCCGAAGCCCGCATCCAGATGCTCTCGGCGCACAACCTGCTCTCGCCCGCGAACGGCGAGCCCAACGTCAAGCCCAGCCGCGACATCATTCTCGGCATCTTCACGCTGACGCAGCTTCGGCGCGACAACCTCGGCATGGGCACGGAGTTCGGCAGCGAGCAGGACGCGCTGGCGGCGCTGTCGGAAGGCCGCGTGGCGCTGAACACGCCGGTCACCGTGAACGGGCAGGAGACCAGCCCCGGCCGCCTGAAGTACGTCTTCTCCAACCCCGACGAGGCGATCATGGCCGTGGACCGCGGCGAGATCGACTTCCAGGACCACGTGCGGATCATGCTGAACGGCACCCTGCACGAGACCTCCGCCGGGCGCGTGATGTTCCGCCGCCTGGTGCAGGAGGCGCTGGGAGCGCAGGGCCACCTCGTGGACACGCTGGTGAACCTGGAGACGGCCTACGAGAAGGATCACCTCAAGGACATGGTGATGGCCTGCTACAAGGAGCTGGGCGTGGAGGCCACCGCCGGGCTGCTGGACGCGCTGAAGGACAACGGCTTCCGGCTCTCGACCACCTCGGGCATCACCATCGGCATCGACGACATCGTGCTGCCGCCCAACAAGGCGGAGCTGCTCGCGGAAGCCGACGGCAAGCTCGCGGAAATCGAGCAGAACTACGAGTTCGGCTTCATGACCGAAGAGGAGCGCTACAAGCAGGTCGTGCAGCTCTGGAACGACACCACCGACGAGGTGAAGAACGCGGTCTTCGAGAACTTCAGCCGCAACTACCCCTTCAATCCCCTCTGGATCATGTCGCAGTCCGGGGCCCGTGGGAACCCGCAGCAGATTCGTCAGCTCGCGGGGATGCGCGGCCTGATGGCCCGCCCCGACGGCTCGACCATCGAGGTGCCCATCAAGGCGTCCTTCCGCGAGGGCCTGACCGTGCTGGAGTACTTCATCTCGACCCACGGCGCCCGTAAGGGGGGCGCGGACACCGCGCTCCGCACGGCCGACTCGGGGTACCTGACCCGCAAGCTGGTGGACGTGGCCCACGAGGTCGTCGTGCGCGACGTGGACTGCGGCACCACCGACTACACGGTCATGCCGCTGGGCGCGACCGACGAGCGGACCGGCGAGTGGCGTTCGCGCAAGGGCAGCGAGATCGAGACCTCGATCTATGGCCGCACCCTGACTGCCGACGTGGACCTCTCGGACGGCCGCGTGATCGAGGCGGGCGCGATGCTCAGCCTGGAGGACGTGAAGGCGATCACCCGCGACGCCAAGCAGATTGGCGAGGTGTTTGTCCGCACACCGCTGAACTGCCGCGTGAAGGCGGGCGTCTGCCAGAAGTGCTACGGCTACGACCTGTCGCAGGCCAAGCCCGTCTCGATGGGCGAGGCGGTCGGCGTGGTGGCCGCCGAGTCCATCGGCGAGCCCGGCACGCAGCTCACCATGCGCACCTTCCACACCGGCGGTGTGGCGGGCGGCGGCGACATCACGATGGGTCTGCCCCGCGTGATCGAGCTGTTCGAGGCCCGCAAGCCCAAGACCCAGGCTGTGGTCGCTGACCGTGACGGCGTGGTCCGCATCGAGGAGGAAGAGGAACGGTATCTCGTCCGCATCGAGGCCGAGGACGAGCAGTACTCGTCCAAGACCGCGACCAAGATCAGCAAGGGCCTGCGCCTGATCGTGCGCGACGGCGACCGGGTGGAAGCCGGGCAGCCGCTGACGCGCGGCGCGATCAACCCGCACGACCTGCTGCTGTACAAGGACACCGACGCGGCGCAGCGCTACCTGGTGGAAGAAGTGCAGCGCGTGTACCGCTCGCAGGGCGTGAAGGTGCACGACAAGCACATCGAAGTCATCGTGCGGCAGATGCTGCGCTACGTGGAGGTCACCGAGGGTGGCGACACCGACCTGCTCGAAGGCCAGACCGTCGAGCGCTGGGAAGTGGATCAGGCCAACGAGGCGCTGGCCGACGGTCAGACCCCCGCGAGCTGGAAGCCGGTGCTGCTGGGCATCACCAAGAGCAGCCTGACGACCAAGTCGTGGCTCTCGGCGGCGAGCTTCCAGCACACGACGCACGTGCTGACCGAGGCCTCCATGCGCGGCCAGGTCGACGAGCTGATCGGCCTCAAGGAGAACGTCATCCTGGGCAAGCTGATTCCGGCGGGCACGGGCCTGACCACCGTCCGCGAGATGCAGGTCGCCGACGACCGCACGCTGGAGAAGTACGGCGAGGCGGGCAGCAGCACCGACTCGGTGACGGGCACGGGCCGCTACGACGACACCCGCCCCGGCAGCGCGGTGAACACCCCCAGCTACGGCGACTAAGCCTGGGCTGAATCTCCCCTCCCCCACTCGGAAACGGGTGGGGGTTTTTTGTGCCTACTCCTCCCGAATGCGGTCTGTCTCGTCCTGGTACAGGGTTGCGTAGTGCTCGCCCAGCCGCACCAGAAAGCCCATCTCCTCGCGGGTGGTGATGCCGCTGAGGGTGGCCTCGAAACTCAGGAGGAGTGCCCCGTAGGCGAGGCTCCCGGCCCCCAGCAGGGCCAGCAGGACCGGAGCAGCCCCAGTCGTCAGCCCAGACAGTTCGCCCACCCCGATCAGCAGGCTGGTGCCTACCAGCAGCGCGACCGCAACATAAAAGGCCCGCATCGCCCGCTGGAGGTAACGGGTGCGGCGGGTCAGGCGTGGCAATTGGCGCACGATCATCTGCTTTTCCTCGCGGGCGAGGGGTTCGCGCTGACCTTCCTCGGACACGAGGTCCTTGAAGCGGGCGGTCAGGACGCGCACCCGGTCGGTGCTGCGGCCCAGGCGGGCGCTGGTGCTGAGCAGCAGGGTGCCCGCGCCCGAGATCAGCACGGCGGGGGTGATCATGGCAGTCAGGGCGCCGAGGGTGGGGTCGGCCATGGGGTCAGGGTAGGGGGTGGAGAGGGTGGGCAGGTCAGCTCACTGTGAGCGGGGGCCGCTGCAAATGCCGTTCGTGCGGGGCGGGCAGTGGCCGTCGCTGACGCCGAAGTTCCCCTTCTCATCTCCCGTGACCACCACCCGAAAGGGTTGCTCGTCGCGCTCAATCTGGGTGAGGATCGCCCCCTGCCCACCGCTCAGCACCCGGATCACTAGCACTCCCCGCGCCGGAATCTGCCCTGTCCAGCTCAGCCGCTCCCCGGCCCGCACCGGGCGGCTGTCGAGGTTCACCACCTGATTGTTGGGGGTAACGGCCGTCACGAGGACGAGGAGAGGCCCGTCTCGCTGAACCCGTACACGCGAGAAGTCCACGTCTATCACCAGGGGCACGGATGGACCCGAGAAGCGCACGGTTTCGGCGAAGGGCATCAGCGGCAGCGGCGCCCCAGCCCCTCCCGCCAAGGTGGGGGCAGAGAGGACGGCAAAGAGGGCAAGAGCCAGCGGCAGACGGAGACGCATGACCCACCCTATGCCGAACGTCCCGGCCCCCGGACCGCAAAGTCGTCAACCGTGCCTCCCTCCCACCCCCCTCACCCCCGACCCGCTAGACTTTTCTGATGCAGCTTCTCCTCGACCTTCACCCCGACGAGTACCCGCTGGAGGGCTTCCGGCGGCGGCAACTGCTGGAGTGGGTGTTCGTGCAGGGCGTGGGCACCTTCGAGGCGATGACCAACCTGCCCGCCCCCCTGCGCTCGGACCTCGCCGCCCGCTTCCAGCTCAACCCCTTCCGCGAGATCGAGACGGTTCGCAGCGCCGACGGCTCGGCGAAGTACCTCTTCACGCTGCTCGACGGGCGACAGATGGAAGCGGTGTACATGCCCTACCTCGACCGCAAGACGGTCTGCGTGTCCACGATGGTGGGCTGCCCGGCCCGCTGCGCCTTTTGCGCGACCGGGGCGATGGGCTTCGGGCGCAACCTGACGCCCGGCGAGATCGTGGGGCAGGTGCTGGCCGTCGCGGGGGGCGAGGGGCTGGAGCCGCGCGAGATTCGCAACCTCGTCTTTATGGGCATGGGCGAGGCGATGCTGAACTACGACCACACCATGAAGGCCGCCCGCATCCTGCTGCACCCGCAGGCACTGGGCATGAGCAAGCGCCGGGTGACCCTCTCCACCGTGGGGATCGCCAAGGGCATTCGGCGGCTGGCCGAGGAAGACGACCTCGGGCTCAAGCTGGCGATCAGCCTGCACGCCCCTGACGAAGAGACGCGGCAGAAGATCATCCCGACCGGGGCCGCCAACTCCATCGAGGAGATCATGGCCGCCGCCCGCGACTATCAAGCGGTGACCGGGCGCCGGGTGACGCTGGAATACACCATGCTGCGCGGTCTCAACGATCATCTCTGGCAGGCCGAACTCCTCGCCGAGCGGCTGCGCGGGCTGGTGAGCCACGTCAACCTGATTCCGATGAATCCCTGGGACGGCTCGGGCTTCGAGTCGAGCACCGAAGAGCAGATTCAGGCCTTCTACGACGCACTGGAGGAACGCGGCGTGGATGTCAGCGTGCGGCGTTCGCGCGGGAAGGACGCGGGGGCAGCGTGCGGGCAGCTCGCCCTCAAGCGGCCTGGGGCGGCGACGGGCGCTCCGGCCTGAGTGGTCCCCTCTCCCTGGCCTCCCCACCGTGGGAGGTTTTTCTTGGTGTTCAGGATCAGATGAGAGCTGGCTTCATACCACCTTGGCCCTGGGGGCGTGAGAGAATCGCGGCAGCCCACGCACTCCCTTCCCGCGTCAGGGTTACGCAAGACCTCCCCGTCTACGCTCTATCCCACCATTTCCCCCGTTCAGGAGGCCCCTTCCGGTGACCCCAACGAGAACCACGGTACTGCTCGGCCTGCTGCTGGCCGCCGCGCCCCATACGGCCGCCCAGACCCTGCTCGACACTTCGGCGGCGGTGTCCGTCCAGACCACGCTGCTCCAGACCCAGCCAGGGGGGGTGCCGGTCACCGTGCCTGCGGTGCCGACCCCCCCGGGTGCCCCCGCCGCTCCGGGCACGGCCGTCCCCGGCACCCCGGCCGCGCCCCCGCCCCCAGCCCTCACGCCCGCACAACAGCAGACGCTGAGTCAAGGCCGCGAGGCCCTCGGCGCGGGCGACCTCGCGCGGGCACGGCGGCTGTTCGAGTCGCTCGTCGCGGCCCAGTACACCCACCCCGAGGGGCATTTCGGCCTGGGCCTGACGCTGCTGGCGCTGAACGACCTGCGCGGCGCGGCGTTCGAGTTCTCCCGGCTCCGGGAACTGGCCCCCGACCGCTTCGAGGCGGCCTACAACCTCGGCGTGATCGCCAGCCGCGAGGGCCGGTTCGCGGAGGCTCGGCGGCTGTACGAGGAAGCGGCGACCCTCTCGCGCGGCAAGGCCGGACCCGCCGCCGAGCGGCAGGTGCTCGAGGCGCTGGCGGGCGAGCAACTGCGGGCGGGCGACTGGGCCGCGCTGAGTGCCACGCTCGCGCAGGCGGCGGCCCTCGACCCCTCGGACCGCGCCCTCGCCTTCCGGCTGGCGCAGGCGCAGGTGCGGGCGGGGCAGGGGGTGCAGGCGCTGCCGGGCCTCTACGCGCTGCTCTCGCGCGAGCCGGGCCGGGCGGACGCGGCGCTACTACTCGCGGACATCTACGTGGGGCAGCGCCTGCCGGAGCGGGCAGTGCGGGAACTCGACACCGTGCTGCCCCGCGTGACGAAGGCGAGCGACCGGGCTGGCCTGCACCTGCGCAAGGCCGACGTGCTCGCCGCCGCTGGGGACACGCGCGGGGCTGTGCTCGCCGCGCAGGAGGCCACCCGGCTGGACCCCGCCCGCCCCGCCGCTTTCGCCCGTTTGGGGGAGCTGCGGGCGCTGCGCGGCGACCGCGCCGGGGCGCAGGCCGCCTACGCGCAGGCCGCCCGCCTCGCCCCGAAGGACGCGGGGATTCGCACGGCGCTGGGCGCTGCGCGGCTCGCACTGGGGCTGAATGCCCAGGCCCGGCAGGACGCGGCGCAAGCGCTGACGCTGAAGCCCGACGCCGCCACCCGCGCCCGTGCCCTGTACGTGCAGGGCGTGGCCGCCTACCGCCTGGGTGACCTCGCCACCGCCCGCACCGCCCTGCGCCAGAGCACCCAGGCGGCTCCGGGCGCGGACGCCTACCTGTGGCTGGGGCTGACCGCCTACGCGCAGAAGGACTACGCGGGCGCGGCCGGGGCGCTGACCACCAGCGTGAAGCTGGACCCCACCCCCACCGCCCGCCAGAACCTCGGCTCGGCACTGCTGGCCACCTCGCGGTACGCGGAGGCCGAGGCGATCCTGCGCGGCCTGACCGGGGAGCAACCGCGCAACGCGGAGGCCTGGTACCTGCTGGGCCTGAGCCTGCGGTCGCAGGGGCGTGAGGCGCAGGCCCGGCCCGCCCTGAAGACGGCCGCCGACCTCGGGCACCGCCGCGCGGCGGAGGCGCTGCGATGAGCCGCGCCCAGCGTCCGGGGTCCGCCCCCCGCTGGCCCGACCTGCTGATCGGCCTGCTCGTCGTGCTGCTGCTCGCGGGCTTCGCGGCCCTGCTGATCGGGCAGCGGGAGGACACGACCGCAGAAGCCCCCCCGCCCGCCGTGGTGGAGGAAGTGCCCGAAATTCCCGTCGCGCCGGGCACCGACCTCGGCGTGGGGCCGGTGCAGGAGCCGACCCCCGCGCCGGAGGCGAGTGCGGCACCGGAGGAGACGCAGCCCACCACCGAACCCGAGGCCACCACGCCGCGCGAGGAGACGCCTCCCGCGCAAGCGGAGCCGGAAGCGGCGGCCCCAACGCCGACGCCCAGCGAAGCTGCCGGGCCAGCGGCCGAGCAGGCCGCTGAGCCGACCCCCCCGGCGCCCGAGGCCAGCCCCGCCAAGCCTCCCGCCGCCTCCAGCGATCCCGCCGTGGTCGCCGCGACGCCCATTCCGGCGGCTCCCCCGGCCCCCCCCGTGCCCGAGGTGACGCTGCCCAAGCCGAAGACGACCATTCCGCTGAGTCCCCCGGCGGGCAGCGCGGCCACCCCCCCCGCTTCCGAGGCGACGCGCCCCGAAGCCCCGGAAAGCACGTCCCCGGAGGAAACGGGGGCCACAGCCTCCACCCCCCCGGCCCCGGCCCGGTCCGGCTCGGCGGTGGCCCCCAGCGAGGAGCGCACGCCGCTGCGCAGCGACTACCGCATCAGCCTGGGGACCTTCGGGTCGGAGGCCGAAGCCCGCCGCGCCGCTTCGGGCGTGTCGGACGCCGGATACCCGGTGTACGTGATCGACCTCGGCGCCCAGGTCGTGGCCCAGGTCGGCCCCTACGGGGACGAGACGACCGCCCGCCGGGCGCTGGCCGACATCCAGCCCCGCGCCCCCCGCGCCGTGCTGTACGCGCCGCGTGGCCGCACCCTGACCGGGGGCGGCAGCGAGACCACCGAGGCGGCAGCCCCGGCCGAGACGCCTGCCCCCGCCGCGCCGCCCGAGGCCGTCCCCGACGAGCCGGAAACGCCGCCTGCCGCCCAGACCCCCGCCCCCGACGGCCCGGTCTACCTTCAGGTGGGTGCCTTTGACCGCCAGGAAAGCGCCGGGCGGCTGGTCGGAATGCTGCGCGACCTGGGCTTCTCGCCCACCGTGAACGCACCGGAAAACCGCAAGGTGACTGTGCTCGTCGGCCCCTACAGCGGTGAGGCCCTGCTGGAGGCCGAGCGCCAGCTCGACGCGAACGGCCACGACCACTTCAGGATTCGCTGATGACCGGGATTCCCACCGCGACCATCAGCCGTCTCGTGACCTATCTGCGCATTCTGGAAGGTCTGGAAGCGCACGAGATCAGCCGCACGAGCAGCAATGACCTCGCCGAGCGGGCCGGGGTGACGGCCTTTCAGGTCCGCAAGGACCTGGCCTACTTCGGGCGGTTCGGCACGCGGGGGATGGGCTACACGGTGCCCATCCTCAAGCGCGAGCTGATGCGGGTGCTGGGCCTGAACCAGACCTGGAACGTGGTGGTCGTCGGCGTAGGGCGGCTGGGGCAGGCCATCGCCAACTATCCCGGCGCGAGCGACTACCAGTTTCAGTATGTCGGCCTCTTCGACGTGAACCCCGACGTGGTGGGGCGCACGGTGCGTGGCCTGACCGTGCGCCACATGGACGAGTTGCCCGAGTTCGTGCGCGGCAACAAGGTGGACATGGGCTTTCTGGCCGTGCCGCCCGACCACGCGCAGGACGCCGCGCAGGCGCTGGCCGGAGCGGGCGTGCGCGGCATTCTCAACTTCGCGCCCACGGTGATTCAGCCCCGCATGCTGGAACGGGCGGGGCAGCAAGAAATCAGTGACGAGTGGCGTGCTGTGATTGTCGAGAACGTGGACTTCCTGGCCGGAATGAAGCGGCTCGCCTTTTACATCCTGAACCCACACCTGAACGCCGTGGACCCGGAGGAGACTGAATGAAGAGACGACTTGTCGCCCCCCTCGCCCTGCTTGCTGGCCTGGCCCTGAGCGCGTGCGGAAGTGCGCCGGGACAACTTTCGGGGAAGCGCGTCTCGGTGGGCGTGGACGCCGCCGACGCGGGATCGCAGGTGACCGTAACCCGTAGCTACACCCCCGAGAGGATCGACGATAAGGGCAATGTGACTCCCGCCAGCGAAACCTGGGCCATCGGCGAGGCTGGACCCGTGGAGTTCACATTCATGTCGCGCCCCGGCTCTGACGCGGTGTATATCACGGGGTGGCGGATTGTCCGCTACGACTTCAACGGGAAGGTGTCGGAAGAAGTCTCGGCATCCAACAAGATCGACATCTATGTGCCCTCTGGCTGGACTTGTCCAGAACGCGATACGACGCTGCCCAGCCATCAGTCGTGCCAGATGTACACGACGGACGGCAAGATTCGCAGCGACGTGCAGCCCGCCAACGGCCTTCCGACCTCTCCTCTGCGACTGAACTTTGCCGGAGCGCTGGTCAGCGAGGTGCAGCGGACGCTGGCCGGGGCATACAGTGAGGTCGACATCGAGTTCACCGGCTACAGCAGCAACAATGAACCCGTGGTTGTCAAAGCCCAGCCCGTGCTGAGCCGCGCTTACAAGGCAGGGAACTGACCCAGGCAGACGACAACACGAGGAGGCGGGGGCTGAGTCAGCCCCCGCCTCCTCCCCTTTTCCTGCTCAGAACTTGATGGTGTACTCCGCGAACCCGTCCTCTCGCGTCCGCAGCAGCGTGGCGCCAGCGGGTAGGCTCTTGGCGGCGGTCGGGCTGCTGACGTACAGCAGGGTCGCGCCGGGGATGGGCGTGAGCTTCCAGTTGCCGTCGGCGGTCGGATTCACCGTCTTCTGCTCGTTGAAGTACTTGACGAGCGCCTCGCGGGTCTCGTCAGGAGCCTGGAGCACGATGTTCTTGCCGTCCAGGCCGGGGAAGGAGCCACCCCCCGAGGCGCGGTAGTTGTTCGTGGCAATGACGAACTGCTGCGCGGGGTCAATGGGCTTGCCCTGGTACTGGAGGTTCTTGATGCGGCGGGAGTCCGGGTTGACCAGCTTGCCGCTGCGGTCGTAGCGGGCGGGCTGGGTCACGTCGATCTCGTAGGTCACGCCGTCGATCACGTCGAAGTTGTAGGTGGGGAAGCTCTCGTCGACGAGGGCCTGCGGCTCGGTCTTGGTCGGGTCGATGCGGTTGAACTGCCCGGCGGAGCGCTCCAGCCACTCCTGCACCTGTGCCCCGTTCACGAGGACGGCCTGCACGGTGTTGGGGTAGACGTAGAGGTCGGCGACGTTCTTGATCGCCAGCGTTCCGGCGGGAATATCGGTGTAGTAGCTCACGCCCGCGCGGCCCCCGGCCTTGAAGGGCGCGGCGGCAGACAGAACGGGGAGGTCCTTGTACTGGCTGTTCGAGAGCGCGGCCTTGACGTAGGCGAGCTGCGCGTTCGAGACGAGCTGCACGCTGGGATCGTCCTGTACCAGCGACCAGTAGGAGGTCACCGGGGCCGTCAGATCGGCCACCTTGCCGCGCACATAGGCCAGGGTGCCCTCGTGGGCCTTGTTCACTGCCGCCGCGATCACGGGGTCGGGCGTGACGAGGTTCTTCTTGGCCGTCTTGTCCCAGATCGGGCGGATGCTGCCCTGGGCGTCGGCGATGGTCCACTTCTGGGTGGCGCGGTTGTAGTTCAGCTTCAGGTCGGCCACGCCGAGGTTGTTGCCCCAGAAGCCGGGCATCAGCACGACCTTGCCGTTGATGGTGCCCTTTTTCAGGTCCACGCCGGACACGTCCTTGTAGGCGCTGCCGGGGAACTCGAGGTGGCTGTGGCCGGTCAGGACCACATCGATCCCCTCCACGCCGGTCAGGGCCGCGCCCGCCTGCTCGCCGCCCGTGGTGTAGGCGCCCTGGTTGATGCCGGTGTGGGCGAGCGCGACCACGATGTCCGCCCCCTGGGCCCTCATCTGGGGCACGAACTTGCGGGCGGCCTCCACGATGTCGGTCACCTGCACCTTGCCCTCGAGGTGGGCGCGGTCCCAGTTGAGGATCTGGGGCGGGGTGAAGCCGATCACACCGACGTTGATGAAGTAGGGGCGGCCGTCGGTCGAGTACACCAGCTTGCGCTGCACGACAAAGGGCGTGTACTTGTTCGTGCCGTCGGTGTTCAGCACGTTGGCGTTCACGTAGGGCATCGGGGCCGAGGCCAGCACGCGGTCGAGGTAGTCGAGGCCGTAGTTGAACTCGTGGTTCCCCAGGGTCGCGCCGTCGTAGCGCAGGGTGCGCATCGCCTGGTGCATGGGGTGCATCTGGCCGTCTTTCAGCGGCTGCACGCGGGCCGCGAAGTCGCCCAGGGGGTTGCCCTGAATCAGGTCACCGTTGTCGAAGAGCAGCGTGTTGCGCTTCTCCTCGCGGGCCTGCTTGATCAGGGTGGCGGTGTACTCCAGCCCGAACTCGCCGGTGGGCTTGTCCTGGTAGTAGTCGTAGCCACGCGCGGCGGTGTGGAGGTCGGTCGTCTCGAGAATCCGCAGTTCGACGGTCTGGGCGCCCGCCGCACTGAGCAGCAGGGCCGTGGTCAGGGCAAATTTAGTCCGCACGCCCTCCAGAATACGGTGACAGGTCAGGCCCGTGTGAAGGGGCCAGCGCCCCCGGTCCAAGATCGCGGGCCGCCCCCAGCCCCAGGAGACCCAGGGTGAGGTCGAACTCGGCCAGCACATTTCCGATGACCTCGCGCACGCCCGCTTCCCCCGCGAGGGCGAGGCCGTACACGTAGGGGCGACCCAGCAGCACCGCCCGTGCGCCCAGCGCGAGGGCCTTCGCCACGTCCGACCCGGTGCGGACGCCGCTGTCGAGCAGCACGGGGAGCCCCCCCGCCGCCGCGACCACGCCGGGCAGGGCGTCGAGGGCCGCCACCTCGCCGTCGATCTGCCGCCCGCCGTGGTTGGACACGATCAGGCCGTCCACCCCGCGCCGAACGGCCTCCCGCGCGTCGTCGGGGTGAAGGATGCCCTTGAGGAGGATGGGCAGCCGGGTCCACTCGCGCAGGCGGCCCACGTCGTCCCACGACAGGTCGGGGCGGGTGTAGGTCGCGGTAAAGCGGGCGGCGGCCGAGCGCATCTGCCCGGCACTCAGCCCGAAGGCGCGGCCCTTCGCGGCAAGGTCGGCCCCGGTGCGGATCAGGGCGGGGGTGCGCGGGGGCTGCACGTCGGGGGCAGGCAGTGGCGTGCCCAGCCGCGAGCGGAACACCGGGTCGCTGAGGTACTGCGCCAGCCCGCGCCCCCGCAGGAAGGGCAGGCTGCCGAGGTCGAGGTCACGGGGCCGCCACCCCAGCAGCGTCGTGTCGAGGGTCAGGACGATGGCCGCCGCCCCGCACGCCTCCGCCCGGCGCACGAAGGAGCGCGTGACCTCATCGTCGGTGCCCCAGTAGAGCTGAAAGAGGCGCGGAGAGTCGCCCATCGCCTCCGCGCACGTCTCCATCGGCACCGACGCCTGCGAGGAGAAAATGAAAGGGACGCGCTCGGCGGCGGCGGCACGGGCGACGGCGAGGTCGGCCTGCGGGTGCGCGGCCTCCAGCACGCCGATGGGGGCCAGCAGCAGAGGCGAGGGCAGCGAGAGGCCCAGCAGCTCCACCCCGAGGTCGCGTTCGCGGGTTCCGCTAAGGCGGCGGGGCATCAGCCGCACCCGCTCGAAGGCGGCGAGATTGGCCCGCATGGTGCGCTCGGCCCCGGCCCCGCCCGCGACGTAGGCGAAATCGGCCGCGCTCATCTTGGCCTTGGCCGCCGCCTGAAGGCGTTCGGGAAACACGGGAACGGCGGGGCGCTCACCGCCGAGGCCGCGCACATACAGGCGCGTCTGCCGGGCGCGGCCCGGTCCGGCTGGGGGATTGGTCGTCATGGGGTGCCTCCGGGGGGATGTGGGGCAAAGCATAGCCCCCGGTGAAGGCGGGGCGGGCCGACAACCCGCCTCCCCTGCCTATGCTGGGCCGAGTTCCCCCCATCCCCGCTCCACCCCCAGGAGGCCCCATGCCCCCCAAGACTCCCCAAGCCCGCCGCCCCGACCCCTCGCCCACCGCCTCCGTGCAGACGTTGGGCCTCGCGGCTGTGCTGACCATGCTCGGCGCGGTCGTGGTGGCCCGCTCGCGGGTGCGCCCCA
This sequence comes from Deinococcus sp. HSC-46F16, assembly GCF_024171495.1. Taxonomy (NCBI): domain Bacteria; kingdom Thermotogati; phylum Deinococcota; class Deinococci; order Deinococcales; family Deinococcaceae; genus Deinococcus; species Deinococcus sp. HSC-46F16. The sequence goes on along the minus strand of NZ_JALJZW010000009.1, from coordinate 47,852 downwards.
ACGAGGACCAGTTGCTGGACGCGGCCCGGCGCGTGCTGAGCGCCGTCCTGCCTACCGACCGCCCCTTCGCCGTGAAGTTCTGGAACGGCGAGGAACTCCCCGCGGGCGTGTCCGACCCCACCGCCCGCCTGATCCTGAACTCGCCCGAGTCGCTGGGGCGAATGCTGAACCTCCCGCTCGACGTGGCGCTTGGAGAGGCGTACCTGCGCGGCGACTTCGACATCGAGGGGGACTTCGGGGCGGTCGTGGGGCTGGCGGACACGTTGAATCCGCAGTTCACGCCCGCGCAGGTGGCGAGTCTGCTGCGCGACGTGGCTCTTCTGCGCCGGGGGGTGGGGACGAAGCCGCCGAAGCCGCTCGCGCAACTTCATGGGGAGGCCCACAGCCGCGAGCGGGACAAGCAGGCCGTGCAGGCCCACTACGACGTGTCCAACGACTTCTACAAGCTGTGGCTGGACGAGCGGATGGTGTATTCGTGCGCCTACTTCCCCACCGGCACGGAAACGCTGGACGCGGCGCAGGAGGCCAAGCTGGAGCTGATCTGCCGCAAGCTGCGGCTGAAGCCGGGCGAGCGCCTGCTGGACATCGGCTGCGGGTGGGGCGGGCTGGCGATCTACGCGGCGCAGCGGTACGGCGTCTCGGTGCTGGGAGTGACCCTCTCCGAAGCGCAGTTGCACGAGGGGCGGGCACGCGTGAAAGCCGCCGGGCTGGAGCACCTCGTCACGCTGGAGCTGCGGGATTACCGCGACGTGACGGGCGAGTTTGACAAGATCAGCAGCGTCGGCATGGCCGAGCACGTGGGCCGCCGCAACATGGGCGAGTACTTCGCTACCGCTTACCGAGTGCTGAAGCCGGGCGGCCTGATGATGAACCACGCCATTGCAGACGGGCTGGGGCAGGCGCGGGTGCCGATGGTGATCCAGTCAGGCAATTTCGCCCGGCGCTACGTCTTTCCGGACGGCGAGCTGCTCCCGATCTGGGAGACGCTCAAGTACGCCGACGCCGCCCTCTTCGAGGTGCGGGACATGGAGAACCTGCGCGAACATTACGCCCGCACGACGGCCGAGTGGGCGCGGCGGCTGGAGGCGCGGGAGGATGAGGCGCTCGCCGCGCTGGGCGAGGAACGCTACCGGCTGTGGCGCATCTACCTCAACGCCTGCGGGTACTACTTCGCGCACGGCCACCTGAGCATCTTCCAGACGCTGCTCGCCAAGCCGGACGAGCGGCGGCAGGTGCCGATTCCGCCGAGCCGGGCGGACATCTACGCGGACGGGCGGGCATAGCTACAGCGTTGCGGCCAGCCGAGCGAACAGGGCGGGCATGGGCGGTCCCCCTCCCCCATTGACCCACCCGAAGCGGCGGTCGCGCAGGGTCGCCCCCTCCCCCACGCCCATCCCACCGGGAAAGCGGGGGCGGAAGTCGAGGGGGGCCTGAATCACGCGGGCGCCCGGCAAGGCGGGGAGCGCCCGCTCCACCTCCCGCGTATGGCCGAAGTGAAAAAGGTGCACCTCGCCGCCGTCCTGCCAGGCGAAGCGGGCAGTCAGGTGGTCCGATGTGTCCAGCGAGCCGTGAGCGGTCACATGCCGCGCGACCAACCCAGGCCGCAGCCTGAACGTGACCTCCAGCGCCTGGCCCAGCGCCCCGAAGCTGCCGACAAAGGGGCGGGTGAGGTCGTAGCCCTGCACGTTCTTGACGGTGCGCCCGCCTGCGCGGACCACCCGGCCCGATGGACTACGAAAGGTCACCCCCAGCACGTCGGAGGCGAAAGGGAAGGTCTGCCCGAACCCCCCGCGCGAGACGAGGCCGCCGACCCCACCGGGCAACTCCACGGGAGGGAACGGCGGGTAGAGGCCGGGGGGCAGGGCCGCGTAGACCTCCAGCAGCCCCGTGTCGCCGCTGACCGTGATGGTCTGGTCGCTGGGCGAGAGGTCAAGGATGGGCATGGGCTTTCCCTTCCTCGTCGGGGAGAATCTTGCCGGGGTTGAGGAGGCCTGCCGGGTCGAGCGCCCGCTTCACGTCCCGCAGCGCCCCCAGCGTCACGGGGTCCACGGCCTCGCGCATGAAGGGCCGTTTCATGGTGCCGATGCCGTGCTCACCGCTGAGCACGCCGCCGTGCCGGAGGGCGACGAGGGCGACGGCGTGGGCAAGGTCATGGACCGCCTCCGGCAACTCGCGGCGGGGGTCGTAGAGGATGTTGGGGTGCAGGTTGCCGTCCCCGATATGCCCGAACTGCACGACGGGCAGCCCGGAGGCGTCCCCCAGCGCCCGAATCTCGCGCACGACCTCCGGCAAGGCCGAGCGGGGCACCACGATGTCCTCGTTCATGCGCTGCGGGCGGATGCGGCCCAGCGCGGGGCTGACGCTGCGGCGGGCCTGCCACAGGGCGGCGGCCTCGACATCGGTGGCCGCCCGGCGCACGGTGCCCCCGGCCTCCCGGCAGGCGGCCTCCACCAGAGCCCGTTCCTCCTCCACCGTGTCCAAGTCGTCGCCGTCGGTGTCCACCAGCAGCACGGCCCCGGCATCTCGCGGCAGCCCCAGGGCGAGGTAGTCTTCCACCGCGTTCGTGCAGGCCTGATCCATAAATTCCAGCTTGGCGGGGACGGCTCCAGCGGCGATGGCCCGGCTCACCGCCTCGGCGCACTCGCCCACCTCCGGGAAGCTCGCCAGCAGGGTGCGGGTGTACTTGGGCGGCGGCGTGAGGCGCAGGGTGGCTTCGGTGATCAATCCCAGCGTTCCCTCCGAGCCGATCAGCAGCCCGGCGAGATCGTAGGCGTCGCGGGTGAGTTCATGCACCTCGCCGTCCGCGTCCACGAACTCCAGCGCCCGCACGTAGTCGCCCGTCACCCCATACTTGAAACACAGCGGCCCGCCCGCGTTCTCCCCGAGGTTGCCGCCGATGGTGCTGGTGCGGAAACTGGCCGGGTCGGGGGGATAGATCAGGCCGTGGGGCCGCGCGGCCTCGGTCACGCTCAGCGTCACAACGCCCGCCTGCGCCCGTGCCTCGCGCCGCTCCGGGAAGACCTCTAGGCGGGTCATGCGGGTAAAGGAGATCACCAGCCCGGTCTGCATCGGCACCGCGCCGCCACTCAGGCCACTGGCCGCACCGCGCCCCACGATGGGCACGCCCGCCGCCCGCGCCGCCCGCACGGCCGTCACCACGTCCGCCGTGGATTCGGGCAGCACGACCGCCAGCGGCGTTGCCCCGAACTGGATGGCGTCGTAGCGGTAGTTCCGCCGCTCGGAGAGGTTGGAGAGGACCTTTGTGGGACCGAGGCTGCGGGTCAGCTCAGCGGCCAGTGGGTTGTCCGGCCTGCCGTCGGAGCGCGGTTTGGGAGCGCGGGAGCCAGGGGTGAGGGCGGTTTTGCGGGGGGTCATGCCCACACCTCTGCAATCTTGGCCGTCTCGCAGGGCCAGGAACGTATGCTGCTCCCGGAGGCCCCATGAGTCACCTTTCGAGAAGAACCGCGCACATATGGCTCGTCATCCTGCTGTTTCTCTCGTGCACAGGGCTTGGCTGGTTCGTGGCGCAGGTGGCCGAGAACGCCAGTGCCTGGTGGATGGTGGCCTTTTACGCCCTGATGGGTGCAGGCTCGGTTATCGGCGTGTACCGTCACAGTTCCCCCCGGTAGGCCAGGTCCAGCACCTCGACCGTGTGCAGCACGGGCACCCGGCCCCCCTGCCGCCGCACATGGCTCCCAATCTGCGTGTGGCAGCCGATATTGCCGCTGGCGATCAGGTCGGGCGTGGTGGACAGGATATTCCGCGCCTTGCGGACGCCGAGTTCATTCGCCAGCGCAGGCTGCTCGAGGTTGTACGTCCCCGCCGAGCCGCAGCACAGGTCGCCTTCAGGAGCCTCCACGACCGTCACGCCGGGAATGGCCCGCAGCAGCTCGCGGGGCGCGGCGCGGACGCCCTGCGCGTGGGCGAGGTGGCAGGCATCGTGGTAGGCGACGGTGAGGGGGCGCGAGGCGGGCAGGAAGGGTTCGAGGTCCCCGCCGTGCAGCAGCCCCGCCAGGAACTCGGAGAGGTCCTGCACCTTCGCCGCGAAAGCCTGCGCCTGCCCCTCATCCGGGAGGCCGTGCAGGACCACCGGGTATTCCTTGAGGCCCGCCCCGCACCCCGCCGCGTTGGAGAGAATCGCGTCGTACTCCTCGGGGTCGAAGGCGGCGAGGTTCTGCCGGACCAGCCGCAGCGCCTCCTCCCGCGCCCCGGTATGCAGGGCGGCGGCCCCGCAACAGCCCTGACCTTCGGGAATCACGACCTCTATCCCGTTGCGGGCCAGCACGCGCAGGGTCGCGGCGTTGAAATTGGGCGTCAGGGCCTGCTGAGCGCATCCGGCGAGGAAGGCCACCCGGCCCCGGCGCTTGCCCCTGGCCGGGGTGACGGGCGGCTGAGGCTGCATGGCGGGCACCCGTTGCGGCAACAGGTCGAGGGGCGCTCGCAGGGTGGCGGGCAGCAGCGGCGCGAGGGGCTTGGCGTACTGCCCCACACGGGCGGCCACGCTGAAGACCTTCGGGGCCGGAAGAATCTTCAGGATGCCCGCCCGCTTGGCCCGGTCGAGCGGTGAACGCTCGCGCTGTGGTTCGCTCCAGCCGCGAAAGCTGGTGATGAGTTCCCCGTAGGGCACCCCACTGGGGCAGGCGGTCACGCAGGCCTGGCACCCCAGGCAGCGGTCGAGGTGCGGGGCGGCATCCGCGAGGGGCAGCGTGCCCTCCAGCACCTCCTTCATCAGCACGATGCGCCCGCGTGGGGAGTCCATCTCGTCCCCCAGCAGCGCGTAGGTCGGGCAGGCGGGCAGACAGAAGCCGCAGTGCACGCAGGCGTCGACCGCGTGCGCCATCACCTCGCCCTGCGGCCCCAGGGCGGGGACGGGGATGTCGTGCTGCATGGGGGGAAGGTAGCAGCTTCGGGGGGGCGGCAATCAGACCCAGGCAGCAAAAGCGGGCGGCCCCCTCACCCCCGCCGAATCTGCGCCAGAATCCCCGCCGCGATCTCCTCCACGCTGGCGGAGGTGGTGTCGCGCACCGGAATCCCGGCCCGCTGAAAAAGGCGCTCGGCCCGCCGGACCTCGTGCTCGCACTGTTCGAGGCTGGCGTAGCGGCTTCCGGCGCGGCGCTGGGTGCGGATGGCATGCAGCCGCCGGGGGTCGATGGTCAGGCCGTGCAGCTTGGCGCGGTGCGGCTCCAGCGGAATGGGCAGCCGCTCGCGCTCGAAATCGTCCTCTGCCAGCGGATAGTTGCTCGCGCGGACCCCGTGCTGGAGGGCCAGAAAGAGGCTGGTGGGCGTCTTTCCGGCCCGCGAGACGCCGACCAGAATCACGTCCGAGAGGCCGTACTGCTTGTCGCCCACCCCATCGTCGGTGGCGAGGGCGAAGTCGAGGGCGTCCATGCGGGCGAGGTAGCTCGTCTGGTCATGCATGTCGTGGTAGCGGCCCACGCTGCGGGCGGCGGGCATCCCGAACTCGGCCTCCAGCGCGGCGAGGCCCGGTCCCAGCAGGTCGAAGAGGTGGGCGGGGGCGGCCTCCAGCTCAAGCAGCACGGCGGCGTCGGTGACCGTGGTGAAGATCAGGGGCCGCTCGCCCCGCCCCGCCAGCGCCGAGACCTCCCGCGCCACGCCCCGCGCCGCCTCCACGGTGGCGACGAAGGGGCGCTGCAAGTAGCGCAGCGGCTGTCCCGGAAAGTGGGCCAGCAGCGCACGTGCGGTGGTCTCGGCGGTCAGGCCGGTGTGGTCCGAGACGATCAGGACGGCGCGGGGCAAGGTCATACGGGCAGGGTGACACGCCGGGCGGGGGGCCGTGTCATAGGGTTTCCGTCCAATCCGTTCTCCCATCGGTGCCCTCTCGATGGGAGAACTCCTTTCCCGGCAACCGTTTTCTTCCTTCTCCCTCTGCTGGCGCAGCTCTGCGAGTCCGGTTGGGCTGAACAGTTAGAAGTTAGAAAACTGTTCAACCGGAATCCGTGTCACTCCAGATGGAACGCCCCGCCGGACGCGGCCGGGGTAAGCTGGGGGGGTTCCGCAACACCAACCCCCGCCGCTTCCACGTCGGGGAGCCTCACCACAACGGAGAATGCGCATGGACATGATTCGCTGGTTCCAGACACTAAGGATGACCGACGTGGAGGTCGTGGGCGGCAAGAACGCCTCCATCGGCGAGATGATCCAGGGCCTCGCCGGGGCCGGGGTCCGGGTGCCCGGCGGCTTCGCCACCACCGCCGACGCCTTCCGCGCTTTCCTGACCCATAACCGCATCGAGGAAAAGATCAACGCCCGCCTCTCCGCTCTGGACGTGAACGACGTGATTGCGCTTGCAGATGCCGGGCGCGAGATTCGCGGCTGGGTGGAGGGCGGCGAGCTGCCCACCGAGCTGGAACAGGCCATCCGGGACGGCTACGCGCAGATGACGGCGGAAGCGGGCGGGACTGAACCCGACGTGGCCGTGCGGTCCAGCGCCACCGCCGAGGACCTGCCGGAAGCCTCCTTCGCGGGGCAGCAGGAGACCTTTCTGAACGTGCGCGGCATCGATTCCGTGCTGCACCACGTCCGGCTCGTCTTCGCCTCCCTCTATAACGACCGAGCCATCTCCTACCGGGTCCACCACAACTTCGAGCACGCGGACGTGGCGCTCTCGGCGGGGGTGCAGCGGATGGTGCGGACCGACCTCGGCGTGTCGGGCGTGGCTTTTACCCTCGACACCGAAAGCGGCTACCGGGACGCGGTGCTGGTCACGGCGGCGTACGGGCTGGGCGAACTCGTCGTGCAAGGGGCCGTGAACCCCGACGAGTTCTTTGTGTACAAGCCCGCGCTCAAGGCCGGAAAGCGGGCGATTCTGCGCCGCACCCTGGGCAGCAAGGCCCGCCGGATGGTCTATGCCGAGGGCGGCGGCGTGGACAGCGTGGACGTGCCCGAAGCGGAGCAGCGCCGCTTCTGCCTCAGTGACGACGACCTCACCGAGCTCGCCCGGCAGTGCGTGACCATTGAGGAGCACTACGGGCGGCCGATGGACATTGAGTGGGGCAAGGATGGGCGCGACGGGCAGATCTACATCCTGCAAGCCCGGCCCGAGACGGTCCAGAGCCGCACCGGGCGCACGCTGGAGCGCTTCGAGCTGGGGGGGCAGGGCGACGTGCTCGTCGAGGGCCGCGCCGTCGGCAACCGCATCGGCGCGGGCGTGGTGCGGGTGGTGCGCGACGTGGCGCAGATGGATCAGGTACGGGAAGGGGACATCTTGGTCGCGGACATGACCGACCCCGACTGGGAACCGGTCATGAAGCGGGCCTCGGCCATCGTGACCAACCGGGGTGGGCGCACCTGCCACGCAGCGATCATCGCGCGGGAGCTGGGGATTCCGGCGGTCGTGGGGACCGGGAACGCGACCCGCGAGCTGGAGAGCGGTGCCCAGGTCACCGTCTCCTGCGCCGAGGGCGACACCGGGTACGTGTACGCGGGCGAGCTGCCCTTCCGGGTCAACCGCGTCGAGCTGGACGCCATGCCCCCCGTCGCCATGAAGATCATGATGAACGTGGCCTCGCCCGACCGCGCCTTCTCCTTCGCGGCGCTGCCCAACGAGGGCGTCGGCCTGGCCCGCGTCGAGTTCGTGATCTCCAACGTGATCGGGATTCACCCCCGCGCCCTGCTGGACTATCCGAACGTGCCCGACGACGTACGGGCGCAGATTGAGGAGAAGACGGCCGGGTACGCGACGCCCCGCGACTTCTTTCGCGAGAAGCTGGCCGAGGGGGTGGCAACCATCGCGGCGGCCTTCGCGCCCAAGCCGGTGATCGTGCGCCTCAGCGACTTCAAGAGCAACGAGTATGCCCACCTGATCGGCGGCCCCGCCTACGAACCGCACGAGGAAAACCCGATGATCGGCTTCCGGGGCGCCTCCCGCTACCGCTCGCCCGACTTCGCCGCCGCCTTCGCGCTGGAGTGCGAGGCGATTCGGGAGGTGCGGGGCGGCATGGGCCTGACGAACGTGCAGGTCATGATTCCCTTCGTCCGCACGGTGGGCGAAGCGCAGGCCGTGATCGAGGTCTTGGAGCGCAATGGCCTGCGCCGGGGCGAGAATGGCCTGAAGGTCATCATGATGTGCGAGATTCCCTCCAACGCGATTCTGGCCGAGCAGTTCCTCGAACACTTCGACGGCTTCTCCATCGGGTCCAACGATCTGACGCAACTTACGCTCGCCCTTGACCGCGACTCCGGGCTGGTGGCCGACCTCTTCGACGAGCAGAACGAGGCGGTGCTCGCGCTGATGAGCCAGGCCATCGCCGCCGCGAAGCGGGCCGGGAAGTACATCGGCATCTGCGGGCAGGGGCCGAGCGACCACCCCGCGCTCGCGCAGTGGTTGATGGATCAGGGGATCGATTCGGTGAGCCTCAACCCCGACTCGGTGCTGTCCACCTGGCTCTCGCTGGCGGGCGAGCCGGAGGCGGCGCGGGCCTGAACCCTTCGGCTTGAACGGGAGGCGGGGACGGTCGGCGGGCCGTCCTCTTCCCTATCCAGGCTCCCCGAACAGTGTCGGCGGCGGCTCGGTGGGTGGCCCCAGCCCGGCGGCGGTGATGCCGACGAGCCGCACGCCCTTCTCGCCCATCAGCTCAGCGGTGACGAGGTGGGCGGCGGTGCGCGTGAGGGTCGCCTCGTCACGCACGGGATGGGGCAGCGTCACCCGGCGGGTCACCACTGAGCGGTCGTCGAGCTTGAGCTTGAGCACGACGACCCGCCCGGCGAGGCCCGCCCGCGCGAGCCGCTCCTCGACTGCCCGCGCGAGGGACGGCAGGACGGCGCGGACGGCCTCTACCCCGCGCAGGTCGTCCGCGTAGGTTTCCTCGGTGCCGACCGACACCGGGGCGCGGTCCGGCTCGACCGGGCGGTCGTCCTCGCCCCGCGCGATGCGGGCGAAGTGTTCCCCCACCCGCCCGAACCACGCGGCGAGGTGGGCGGGCGGCGTGCGCCGCAGGTCGGCCCCGGTGTGGATGCCGTGGGCGGCAAGTTTGGCGGCGGTCGCCGGGCCGATGCCGTGAAAGGCGGAGGTCGGCAACGAGGCCAGCAGCGCGTCCGCCTGCGCGGGCAGCAGCACGGTCAGGCCGTCGGGCTTGTTCATGCCGCTCGCGAGCTTGGCGAGGAACTTGTTCACGCTCACGCCCGCCGTGGCGGTGAGTCCGGTGGCCGCCCGAATCTCGGCGCGGATGCCCTGAGCGATGCGGGTGGCACTCGGCCCACCCCGCAGCGGCGCGGTCACGTCGAGGTAGGCCTCGTCCAGCGAGAGCGGCTCGACGAGGGGGGTGTAGCTCCGGAACACCTCACGGACCTGGGCGCTCACCTCGCGGTAGGCGTCAAACCTCGGCTCCACGACGACCAGCCCCGGACAGCGCTCCAGCGCCCGGTACAGCGGCATGGCGCTGCGGACGCCGAAGGGCCGCGCCTCGTAGCTCGCCGTCAGGACCACGCTGCGCTTGCCGCCCCAGGCCACTGCGACGGGTTGAGCACGCAGCCGGGGATCGTCGCGCTGCTCCACGGACGCGTAAAAGGCGTCCATGTCCACGTGGATGATCTTGCGCGGCGACTCTCCCACGCCCCCGAGTGTAGGGTCAGGGTTCGAGCTGAAGGTAGATCGCCTTGAGGTACTCGGCCTCCGGGAAGGAGGCGTGGTGGTCGGGCGCGTGGCGGCTGGTCCGCAGCTCGCGCCAGCGGCGGCCACTGCGCCGGGCCGCACCCCGCACCGCCTCCCAGAACTCCTCGGCACTGACGTGCGCGGAGCACGACGCGCTGACCAGCACCCCGCCCGGTGCGAGGCGGCGTATCCCGTCCCCGGCGAGCTTCCCATAAGCCCGGATTGCCCCTTCCCGCTCGGACTCCCGCCGTGCCAGCGAGGGCGGGTCGAGGATAGTCAGGTCGAACTCGCGCCGGGTCTGCGAGAGCCACTCGAACACGTCGGCCTGCACCATCTCGTGCGCTGCACCCAGGCCGGGATTCAGGGCGAAGTTCCGCCCGGCACTCGCCAGCGCGTGGGCGCTGATGTCGAGGCTGACGACCTCGCTCGCGCCGCCCCTGGCCGCGTACAGCGAGAAGCCCCCGGAAAAGGAAAAGGCGTTGAGCACCCGCCGCCCCCGAGAGAGCCCCTCCACCCGGCGGCGGTTCTCGCGCTGGTCGAGGAAGAAGCCGGTCTTTTGGCCCCTCACCACATCGGCCTCGAACTTCAGGCCCGTCTCGCGGAAGACCACCGGGCCGTCCGGGGCCGTGCCCACCACGGTCAGGCCGTCGCCCAAGCCGACCCCCTCCGCCAATGCCTCGATGTTGCGGCTGAGCCGCAGCACCACCCGGAAACCGGGGAAGCGGGCCTCCAGCAGCCCCAGCAGCAGCGGCAGGTGGGGAAACCAAGCCGCCGTGTACAGCTTGAGGACCAGCGTGTCCGCGTAGCGGTCGATCACCGCGCCGGGAAAGCCGTCCGACTCACCGTTCACGGCGCGGTAGCCGTCGGTGTCGGGGCCGAAGAGGGCGGCGCGGCGGTGCAGGGCGGCGTCGAGCCGAGCAGCCCACCACGCCTCGTCCACCGTGACGGGCAGCCCCGTGTGGAGCACCCGCAGGCGCAGGGGCGAGTGGGGGTCATACAGGCCGATGGCGAGAAAGCGGTCGCGGCGGTCATAGATCACGGCGAGTTCCCCGGCCTCGCCCTCGCGGTTTTGCTCGCGCACGCTGCCCTCGTAGAGCCAGGGGTGCCCGGCACGCAGGTGCGCTTCGGCGGGGGCCGAGACACGCAGGCGGAGGCGGGAGCGCGGGGAGACAGGGGACGGCGACATCGGGGGGCAGGGTAGCGCAGGGGGGGTGAGGGGAATGGGAGTCTTCCCTTCCGCGCAAATGCGCCACATGAGCGCGGATTTTCTCCTAGGCTCGGTGGGTGAAGACCAAGTTCTGCCTGCCCCTCCTGGGTTCCGCCCTGCTCCTCGCCTCCTGCGGCGGGGGTGCGGACACCACGGCCCCCACGGTCACCCTCACGGCCACTGCCCCCACGGCGCCCGGCCCCCTCACCCTGACCGCCGACGCCCGCGACAACCGGGGCGTCACGAGAGTCGAGTTCTACCGGGGCAGCACCCTGATCGCCACGGACACCCAGGCTCCCTACACCGCCACGGTCGAGGTCGACCAGCGCGACAACGGCCCGGTGAGCTTCACGGCCCGCGCCTACGACGCCGCGGGGAACGTCGGGCAGGGGGGGCTCAACACCACGGTCAACATCAACACGCTGTACCAGGGCGACTGGGGCTGGGTGGCTGTCAACTATGACGGCACCCTGCTGTCGGGTGGTTCAGTGACCCTGTTCGATCAGGACGCCGAAACCTACGGGGCAGTGGCGCTGGGCGTCTACGCGACCCTGGATTCGGTGGAGGACATCGACGGTCCCCAGACCTTCCAGGGCCTCGCAGCGCTGGGACCGCTCACCGGAGCCAGGCGGCTTCAACTCCGCTTCGCCACGGACATGCAGGGCAGCGATCTTTACCTGCTGGCCGATGACGACGACGATGCCCTTGAAGACCTTGATGGGCTGCCCGCCTTCTTCGACGACGACGCAGAGGTGTATGTCACCCCGACCGACACCGAGCCGCAGATCGCCGCCTTCCTGATGGTTCAGCTCTCTGAAGACCCCACCCTGGACGACGTGTTCGCGGAGAGCGCCCTGGGTGCCCAGGCACTCCCCCGGCAAGCGGCCCTGGTTCGCCTAGCGACCGTGGCGGGGAAGCTCGACCGCGCCGCCAAGCTGAACACGCTGTCGGGCACGCGGATGCCCCTGCCCGAGCGGTTCTTCCCGGTCCTGAAGCACCTCGGGCGCTGAGCCTCACCTACAGAAAGAGGGCGACTCCGTGCTTGGAGTCGCCCTCTTTCCATGCCTCAGCCTCAGTCGGCGGCCTGCTCGCCTTCCCCTTCCGCTGGGTAGACCTCGATCACACCCGCCGCGCCCATGCCGCCACCGATGCACATGGTGATCAGCGCCTTGCCCCCGCCCCGGCGCCGCAGCTCGTAGATCGCGGTCGTGGTGAGCTTGGCGCCCGAGCAGCCCAGCGGGTGCCCGAGGGCGATGGCGCCGCCGTTCACGTTCATCCTGTCCTGGGGCAGCCCCAGTTCACGGGCCACGGCGAGGCTCTGCGCGGCAAAGGCCTCATTCAGCTCGATCAGGTCGATGTCGTCCAGGGTCAGACCCGTCTGCGCGAGCACCTTGGGGATCGCCCGCACGGGGCCGATGCCCATCAGCTCGGGCTCGACGCCCGCCACCGCGAAGCCCAGGAACTTGGCCAGGGGCTTGACGCCGAGTTCCTGCGCCTTCTCGCCGCTCATGACGAGGACGGCGGCGGCCCCGTCGCTGAAGGGGCTGGAGTTGGCGGCGCTCACCGAGCCGGTCGCCTTGAACGCCGGGCGAACCTTCGCCATGTCCGCGAGGTTGGCGTCGCGGCGAATCAGCTCGTCCTTGTCGAAGAGGATGGTCTCGGACTTCACCTTGGTGCCCTTCACCTTGTCCACGCGGACGGGCACAGGAACGATCTCCTCGTCAAACTTGCCGGAATCCTGCGCGGCGGCGGCCTTCCGGTGGCTCGCGAGGGCGAACTGGTCCTGATCCTCGCGGCTCACGCCGTACTTGGCGGCCACGTTCTCGGCGGTCAGGCCCATGCCGATGTAGGCGCCGGGGCGCTCGTCCACGAGGTCGGGGTTGGGGCTGGGGTTGTGCCCGGTCATGGGCACCATGCTCATGCTCTCCACGCCCCCAGCGAGCATCACGTCGGCCTGCCCGGTCTGGATGGCGGCGGCGGCCATCGCAATGGTCTGGAGGCCGCTGGAGCAGAAACGGTTGATCGTCACGCCGCCCACGGTGTCGGGCATCCCGGCCCGCAGGGCGGCCATGCGGGCCACGTTGAGGCCCTGCTCGGCTTCGGGAATCGCACAGCCGAGGTACACGTCCTCCACGACCGACACGTCCACGCCCGCCCGCTTCACGGCTTCGTTGAGCACGAGGGCGGCGAGGTCGTCGGGGCGGGTGTTGGCGAGGGTGCCTTTGACGCCGCGGCCCACGGGGGTCCGAACGGCGGAAACGATAACAGCGTCACGCATGGTGTTCTCCTTGGTTTGAGTCTGGAAGAACCCGCTCGATAAAGGCTTCCAGCGTCAGGTCATACTTGTGGGGGTCCAGATTCCAGCACCGAATGTGCTTAGCGCCATCGACCCGGTGGTACTCCACCAGATCGGGGCGGGCGGCGGCCAGCGCGTCCGATTGCCCCACCGGAATGGTACGGTCACGGGTGCCGTGCCACAGGAGGATGGGCACCTTGAAGCGGGAGGCGGCGGCAAGTTGATCTACCGCGTCAAAGTCCTGCCCGGAGCGCCGGGTGACGAGGGCCTGCACCGCCCGCCCGATGTGCCCCGCCACAAAGGGCGGCAGGCCGTAGCGCTGACCGTTGGCGCGAATCACGTCCCGCCAGTCCAGCGCGGGACAGTCGAGCATGACGCCCGTAACGGGGATGGGGAACGGCTGAAACCGGTCGCGCAGCACGCTCAGGGCGATGTTGCCGCCCATGGAAAAGCCGTACAGCACGGCCCGGCGGTAGCCCGCTTCCCGCGCCCACTCCAGCGCGGCGAGCACGTCCTCGGCCTCCTCGTCGCCCAGGGTGTGGTAGCCCTTCCCGGAGCGCGGGGCACCGAAGGCATTGCGGAAGGTGACGAAGAGGGAACCTGTGCCCGTGCGCCGCAGCGCCGGAAGCATCCGCAGGGCCTGCGACCGCTGCCCGCCGTGCCCGTGAATCAAGATGACCACGGCGTCCCTTTCGCCTTCCGTGGGTGGGATGTGCCACGCGGGCATCTCGCCCAGCGGGGTGGGGACGGCGGTGTCCTCATAAGGCACGCCCAGTTGCGCCGGGGTGCCGTTGTAGACGAAGGAGGACACCCACGCGAGCGACCCGTGAGGCAGCACGCCGCGCTCCTCCCCGATCTCCCGCCGCACCAGCGTCCCCACGATCTGCCCCGGCCCCAGCACCGCGTGCCCCCGGTTGGGACGCAGCGGCACGATGCCGACCACCCCCCGCGAGAGCGTCTCCGGCGACGTGGGCAGGTACACCGAGTTCCCGCGCCGCCCCACCGGAACGAAGTCGCCCTTGACCCAGCGGGTCTTGGACCGCAGGGTGATTTCGGCTCCCACGACGGCGCCGACCACCAGCAGCCCGGCATAGGCCAGGGCGGCCCAGCCCAGCAGACGCTGGGGAGGCACGGCCCGCAGGCGGGTCAAGGGGCGCGGGGTCACGGTCGGTCAGTTCCTCAGCGGCTTGCCGGTCTTGAGCATGTGCTCGATGCGCTGCTGGGTGCCCTTCTTGCCCAGCAGGGTCAGGAAGGCCTCGCGCTCGAGGTCGAGGAGGTGCTGTTCGGACACCTTCGCATTGCGGTTGTTGCCGGTGCCGCCGGAAAGGACGCGGGCAAGCTGGGTGCCCACTTCGGCGTCGTAGGGGGTGGCGTACCCACCTTCGGTCATGCCGTAGAGGGCCAGCTTGACGGCGGCGATGGCGGCGTCGCCCATCACTGGGATGTCCTGCCGGGGCGTGGGCTGCACGTAGCCGGGGGCCAGGGCCAGCACCATCCGCTTGGCTTCCTCGATGACGTGGTTTTTGTTCATCACCACGGTGTCGTGGTCACGCAGGAAGCCGAGCTTGCGGGCCTCCAGGGCCGAGGTGCTGACCTTGGCCGTGCCGATCAGCTCGAAGGCCCGCTGCACGGCGGGCAGCAGCGGCTGGTTCGGCTGAAGCTGGTCGGTGAAGCGCAGCAGCATTTCCTTGGTGCCGCCGCCGCCGGGGATCAGGCCCACGCCCACTTCCACCAGCCCCATGTACGTCTCGGCACTCGCGACGATGTGGTCGGCATGGATCGAGAACTCGCAGCCGCCGCCCAGCGCCAGCCCGAAGGGGGCCGCGACGGTGGGGTGCGGGCTGAAGCGCATGGATGTCGTCACCTGCTGGAACTGCTTGATCGCGTCGTCCAGCTCGTCCCACTCCTCGGCCTGCGCCTGCGAGAGGATCAGCGGCAGGTTGGCCCCGGCGGAGAAGTTCTCGCCTTGGTTGCCCACCACCAATCCCGCGTAGCCCATCTCCCCCACCAGCTTGTGCGCGTCCTGCACGGCGCGGAGCTGGTCTTCCCCCAGCGCGTTCATCTTGGCGTGCCACTCGACCAGCAGCACCCCGTCGCCCAGGTCCACGACGCTCGCGCCGGGCCGCTTCTTGACGACCTTGGTGGCGTCTTTCTTGAGGTCCGTCAGGATGAAGTAGGGGGCCTGGTACGGGGTCGCCTCGCCCGTCGGCGTGACGGTGGTGTCGCCCTCATAGAAGCGCTCGCGGCCGGAGTCCTTCATCGCCGCCAGCAGGGGCGGAAGGGTGCGGCCCTCGGCCTCCAGATTGGCGATCACGGTCTGGACGCCCAGGGTGTCCATCGTCTCGAAGGGGCCTTCCTCCCAGCCGAAGCCCCACTTCAGCGCGTTGTCGATGTCCTGAAGGCGGTTGGACACATTCCCGGCCATCTTCGCCGCGTACCAGAAGCCGTCGTTCATCACGCCGCGCAGGAAGTCGCCCTCCTTGCCTTCGGCGCCGTACAGCGCCTTCACGCGGGCAGCGAGGGGCTGGCTCTTGACCGCCTCCACGACGGGCACCTTCACCTTGCCCCGGTCCTCGTACTCCAGCGAATCGAGGTTGAGGCTCAGAATCTTGGTCTTGCCCTTCTCGTCCTTGGTCTTCTTGTAGAAGCCGCTGCCGGTCTTGTCACCCAGGAACTTCTTCTCCTCGACCAAGCGCTTGAAGGTGTCGGTGAGCGTGAAGTCCTCGTCGGCGGGCGTGGCTTTGCCGAGGTCGTTCGCGACGTGGTAGATGATGTCCAGGCCCGAGAGGTCAGCAGTACGGAAGGTCGCACTCTTGGCGCGGCCCAGCGCGGGGCCGGTGAGCGCGTCCACCTCGTCGGGGGTCAGGCCGGTGCGCTCCATATGCTGCATGGCGCGGACGATCCCGTACACGCCGATGCGGTTGGCGACGAAGCCCGGCACGTCGTTGGCGACCACGATGCCCTTGCCCAGCACCCCTTCCCCGAACTCGCTGAACGCTTCCAGCACGGCCGGATCGGTCTTGGGCGTGGGAATGACTTCGAGGAGGTGCAGGTAGCGCGGCGGGTTGAAAAAGTGCGCTCCCACAAAGCGGCGCTGGAAGTCTTCCGAGCGGCCCTCGATCTGGAGGTGCATGGGGATGCCCGAAGAGTTGCTGGAGATGATCGCCGTCTTCTTGGCGACACCCTCCACCCGCGCCCACAGGTCACGCTTGGCGTCCAGCTTCTCGATGATCGCCTCGAGAATCCAGTCGGCATCCTTGAGCTTCTTCAGGTCGTCTTCGAGGTTGCCGGGCGTGATGAGCGCCGCGCGGTCCGGGTCCATGAAGGCGGCAGGGCGGGCTTTCAAGGCCCGCTGAATGCCCTGCTTGGCGAGGAAGTTGCGGTCGGGGTTGTCCGGCAGCACGATGTCGAGCAGGGTGACGGGAATCCCCGCGTTGGCGAGCTGCGCGGCGATGGCGGCACCCATCACGCCCGCGCCGATCACGGCGGCCTTCTGGATGCGGTAAGGCTGTGTCTTCATGCGACCTCCTGCGGTGAGCAGCTTCAAATATTGAACTCGGTCCAAAGGTTAGGGTCAGCCGGGGCGTTTGTCCACCGGCCATGACACAGAACGCCGGGGCCTAGACGGCTGCCGTCCAATCCGTTCCCGAACCGGGAAGACGCCGATTTGGTCACTCCCTTCCCGGCAACCGTCTTTTTCCTTCCCGCTTTGCTCGGGTGGAACAGTTCTTTCAACCGTTCCACCGGAACGCCTCTCAACGGGCCGCCAGCCACGCCCGCGCCGCCGCTTCCAACGCAGCGAAGGAGGCAAACCCCAGGGCACGCGCCGCCCGGTCCCAGTCCCCACCCTGCGCGAAGGCCTGCGCGAGCCGCCAGGGAGCGTCCCCGCCCAGCCGCGCGGCCAGAAACTCCACCGCGCCGAGGCCCTGACGGTAGGCGTGGTCCCAGCGGTCCTCGGACACGGCGGGGAAGTCGGCGAGTTCAGAGAGGGGCACCCACCCGGCGCGGGCGTAGGCGTTCACGCGGGCCTGCCACGCCCGCCACCCGGACTCGGGCACAAAGGCGCGGGCGGCGAAGTTCGCCAGCCCCTCGTGCAGCCACCAGGGAATGCGCTTGTCGCCCCCCGGCCCCGCCGCCAGCCCCACGGCGAGGTGGGTGAACTCGTGGGTCAGCACCCGCAGCGCGGACGCCTCGGCCTGGGCCGGGGGGCCGCCCGGCAGCACCAGCTTGATCGCCTCGCCGGGCTCGTTCCAGCCGGAAACGGGTTGCAGCGACGGGTACACGCTGGCGCTGAGGCGCTCGGCGTCGGGATAGACCTTGACGACGGCGTCGGCGGGAATGGTCAGGCCCAGCACCCGTTGCACCTCGCGGGCAGCACGGGAGAGCAGGGGAGCGAGGACGGCGGCCTTTTCCGCCAAGCCTGGCACATTCAGGGCGAGGAGGCTGCCCGTCTCAGTCTTCACCGGGGTGAACGCCTCGCCCGCGTAGCGCCAGACCTCCCCCACCCGCACGAGGCGCACGGGCAGACTGACCCGCCGCACCTCTCCCGGCGTCCGGGTCCACACGAGATCAAGGGTGGCCGTCGCCCCCGTGCCCTCCACCCGCACGTCCCGGAACGCATAGGTCACGTCGCGGGGAGGCCGCCGGGCGAGGTCGGCGGCGAAGTTGGTTCCCTCCACCGTGAAGGTGCCGCCGGGAGCGAGGAGGGCGCGGTAGGCGGCGGCATTCCCGGCACGGGCAGCCGCCTGAAGCGCCCCGGCCAACTCCTGCGGCGTGCGCTGGGCCAGGGCGGCCGAACACAGCATCAGCCCCGCGAGGAGGGCGGCGCGAAGGGTCATGGCTCAGCTTAAGAGCCGTGGGCTGTCAGCGCAGGACCAGAAGCCACTCTCCCGGGTCCGCCTAGCAGAAAAAGGGCGAGGTGAAGCGCAGCGCCGCTGCCACCCCCAGTAAAAACAAGGCCAGGGGCGCCCAGAACGAGCGGCGTGGGCGGTCCAGCAGCGCGAGCAGCAGGGAGACGGCCGCAAGGCTGAAGGCGAACAGTGCCCGCCCGTTAAAAGCCCGCAGCGTTTCGCCGCAGTTCAGCAGGGGTTGTGCCCAGTGCAGGCTAAAGAGCAGCAGCCCCAGCAGCGACGCCAGGAGAAAGGCGCTCAATGTCCTTCGCTCCCGCCGCTCCGCGTCTCCAGTCGTCATGACCCCCTGCCTCTCCCTAGCTCCCCGGCAGGAACCCTTTCACCACAAATACGACGACCAGCCCGCCCAGCGCCGCCAGCGCCGCGAGGCTGAGGCGACGGTCCCGCCTCCACGCGGCGACCGCCACCCACACGGCCGCCAGCACGGGCACCATCCCCACCCAGCCCACCGCAAGGGCCGCCAGGCGCGGAAACAGCACGCCCAGCGCGAGCAGGCCCACCGCCACCCAGAAGCCGAGGGGGTAGAGCCAGCCGGGCAGGCCCGCGAGTTCGGTGTCGGGCTTCTTCTCCGGCGTCATCCGTTCCCCCAGTATTTCCACAGCAGTTGCCCCGCCGTGAAGATCAGCAGCACGCTGAAAAACAGCTTGAGCTGCGCGGCGGGAATGCGGCTTTGCAGCCCCGCCCCCGCCCGCGCCCCGATCAGCACGCCCAGGGCAACTCCGGCAGCCAGCCGCACGTCCAGCAGCCCTCCCGCGTGGTACACCAGCGCGTTGCCCACGGCGGTCAGGCCCATGATGAAAGTGGAAGTGGCGATCGCCTGCCGGATGGGCACTCCCGCGAGCAGGTTCAGCACCGGCACCTGCACCGTGCCGCCGCCGATGCCCAGCAGCCCGCTCATCACGCCCGCGAAGGTCATCGCCGGGGGCACCAGGCGGCTGGGGGGCCGCTCGACCTCCACCCGCTTGAGGCCCCGCAGCAGGTTGTAGGCCGAGTACAGCAGGAGGAGGGCGAACACCGTCGCCACCGCGCGGGCAGGCAGCACCAGGCCCAGGAAGGAACCGATCGCCCCGCCCAAGATCGTGAAGGGCGAAAGCAGGTAGCCCGTCCGCGCCCGCACCAGCCCCTGCTGGAGGTAGCTCGCCGCCCCGCTGAGGCCCACCGCGAGCACCCCGATCTGCGACACGGCCACCGCCTGCGCGATGGTGATGTCGCGTCCGAAGAGGGGCAGCACGAATTCCAGCGCGGGCACGACGACCACGCCGCCGCCCAGCCCCAGGATCGCGCCCAGCACCCCGGCGAGCAGGCCGACGGCGATGACGGCGAGGGTCATAGAACGGTGGCGGGGGATGACCGGGTCATCCCCCCGAGCAGAGCGAGCGGCCAGCCACCAATCGGGATCACGGCAAGGAGGCTAACACGGCGCTCCCTCACCGCACGTAGGAGGCCCCGTTGAGGTCCAGCGTCGCGCCCGTCATGTGTCGGGCCAGTCCGGAGGCGAGAAAGGCGACCGTGTGCGCGACCTCCTCGGGCGGGACCACGTCGCCCATCGGGATCTCGCGGGCGAGGTCGGCGGCGTGCTCGCGCAGGTACTCTTCCGCCATATCGGTGCGGACCCAGCCCGGAGCGACCGCGTAGGCCAGGATGCCCTCGCGGGCGTACCCCCGCGCGATGGAGCGGGTCAGGGCGATCACGCCACCCTTGGACGCCGCGTAGTGCATCGCGTCCGGGTTGTCGCCCCGGAAGGCCGCGCGGCTCGCCACGTTGATGATGGTCCCGCCGCCCCGCGTGCGGAAGTGAAGGATCGCCTCCCGGCACAGGTCGGCCACCGCCACGAGGTTGACCTGAAGGGTCTGCGCCCACGTCCCCGCCCAGGCATCCTCCGGGTCATCCACGGTGACGGTAGGAGCGATGCCCGCATTGTTCACGAGCACGTCCACCCGCCCGCGCCAGGCCAGCGCCTCCCGGAAGAGGGCCACTCCGGCCCCAGGCTGGGCGAGGTCGGCGCCCAGTGCGGTGGCACGCTCCTCCCCTACCTCCGCCACCAGCGAGCGGGCCTCGGCTTCCCCGCGCCCGTAGTGCACGAGCACGTCGGCGCCCGCCGCCGCCAGCGTCCGCACCGTCGCCGCGCCGATGCCGCGCGAGCCGCCGGTCACCAGCACCACCTTGCCTGTCAGGTCGAGCATGGGGGCATTAGACCGCCTGGGCAGGGTCTGGGGGAGGCCGAGGCCCCGCGTGAAGCAACTCTCTAGCCCCACCGGACGAAAAGGCCGGGGGTCTTCTGCGACGCTGGGAACTGTTCGCAGGGCCTGACCCTGAAGGAGGCAGACACATGGATGCACAGCAAGTAGCGAGGGGACTGGGCTGGTTCAGCCTGGGGCTGGGCGTCGCCGAACTGATCACGCCGGGCCAGATCAGCCGTCTGGTGGGCGTGCGGGACGGCGAGCAGGACGGGCTGGTGCGCTCCTACGGGGTACGGGAAGTAGTAGCCGGGGTTGGCCTGCTGACCCACCCGGCGGCCGCCGCCACCTGGGTGTGGGGCCGGGCCGTCGGGGACGTGCTGGACATCGCCACGGTGGGCCACGCGGGGCCGAACGACCCGCACGGGCGCAAGCGCATGGCGAACAGCCTGCTGATGCTCTCGGGCGTGCTGGTGGTGGACGTGCTGACCGCGCGGGCACTGAGCATGAATCCGCCCACCCTGGCTGAAAAGGTCAAGGGCCACCTCACCGGAAAGGGAGGACGCTAGATGACCCGCAAAGACCACGAGCAACGGCCCCAGAGCGGCCGGAATTCCAGCCCGGCCGAGCGCGTGCTGTTCGGCGGCATCGGGGCCGGGCTGATCGCCCTGAGCCTGGGCCAGCGCGGACAGGTGGGCACCCTGCTCGCCACCGGGGGAGCACTGCTCGTCGCGGGCGCGGCGATGGGCCAGGGCCTGGGCGAGACGGTCACGGGCGTGCGCCGCACCGAGGACGACCAGATCAAGGTGGAAAAGGCGATCACGATTGGCATGGGCGCGGACGAACTGTACGCCTTCTGGCGCAACTTTGAGAACCTGCCGCGCTTCATGGACCACCTCGAGTCGGTGAAGGTTCAGGACGGCGAGGGCCAGCGCTCGCACTGGGTTGCCAAGGCCCCGGTGGGCACCAGCGTCGAGTGGGACGCCGAGATCACTGCCGACGAGCCGGGGCGCCGCATCGCGTGGCGCTCGCTGGAGGGGGCGACCGTACCCAACGAGGGTGCAGTGGAGTTCCGGCCCGCGCCGGGGGACCGGGGCACCGAGATTCACGTCTCGCTGACCTATCGCCCGCCGGGGGGCACCCTGGGGGCAACCGTCGCCCGGATGCTGGGCGAGGACCCCAACGTGCAGATTGAACATGACCTGCGGCGGCTCAAGCGGCTGCTGGAGGTCGGGCACATTCCCACCACCGAGGGCCAGTCCAGTGGCCGCAAGGGTGCGATGAAGGCGGAGGCCAGGATGTACGACAACCGGAGGACCTCGTGAAGGCCGTCGTGTGGCAGGGCGTCAACCGCGTCAGCGTAGAGACGGTGCCCGATCCCCAAATCCTGCAACCCACCGACGCCGTCGTGCGCGTGACCAAAACCGCGATCTGCGGCTCGGACCTGCACCTGCTCGACGGCTACGTGCCCTCCATGGTCCACGGCGACATCGTGGGGCACGAGTTCATGGGCGAGGTCGTGGAGGTCGGCTCCGAGGTCCGCAAGGTCAAGGTGGGTGACCGGGTGATCGTGCCCTTCCCCATCGCCTGCGGCAAGTGCTGGTACTGCCAGAAGGGCCTGACCTCGCTGTGCGACAACTCCAACCCCAATCCGGGGCTGGCCGAGAAGTTCTGGGGCTACTCCCCCGCCGGGCTGTACGGCTACTCGCACATCACCGGTGGGTACGCGGGGGGGCAGGCCCAGTTTGCCCGCACCGTCTACGCCGACGCCAACCTGTTCAAGGTGCCCGACGGCCTGACCGACGAGCAGGTGCTGTTCCTCACCGACATCTTCCCGACCGGGTTCATGGGCGCCGAGAACTGCCAGATCGAGCCGGGCGACGTGGTGGCCGTCTTCGGGGCGGGTCCGGTGGGCCTCTTCGGGATTGCCAGCGCCTTCCTGCTGGGGGCCGAGCGCGTGATCGCCATCGACCGCTTTCCCGAGCGGCTGGAGATGGCCCGCACCTACGGCGCGGAGACGATCAACTACGAGGAGGAAAACGTCTTCGAACTCCTCAAGGAGATGACCGGCGGACGCGGCCCCGACAGCGTGATGGACGCGGTGGGGCTCGAAGCCCAGGCCCACGGCATGCTGGGCGTGGCCGACGCGGTCAAGCAGACCACCCGCGTGCTGGAGAGTGACCGCCCCCACGCACTGCGGGCCGCGATCATGGCCTGCCGCAAGGGGGGCACCGTCAGCGTGCCCGGTGTGTACGGCGGCCTCGCGGACAAGATTCCGGTGGGGGCCTTTATGAACAAGGGCCTGACCATGAAGACCGGGCAGACCCACGTGCACCGCTACCTCGACCGGCTGACCGGTTACATCCAGCGCGGCGAGATCGACCCCACCCGGATCATCACCCACCGCCTGAGCCTGGAGGAGGCGCCGCACGCCTACCACATCTTCAAAAACAAGCACGACGGCTGCATCAAGTGCGTCCTGGACCCCTGGGCCGATCCCAAGGACCACGAGCCGACACCCGCGCCCCAGCCGCAGGGCTGAGGAAGGGGCGAGCGCGGCGGGCCGGAGGGGAAAGTCCTCCGGCCCGCCGTTGTGGAAGGAGAGGCCGTCAGCCGTGCCTCACCACTACCCAGCGCCGCTCCACTCCCGTCACCCTCCCACCGTCCAGCCACACCAGCGCCGCCCGTGCGCCGACACCCCACAGCACGGCGGCTTGCCCGAACCGCAGGCCCCAAGCCGCCGCTTGCCAAAGCCGAGCCCCATGAATCAGCAGCGCGGCCTCGGCCCATTCGCCCTCGCCGTTGACAGCAGGCGTGGAGGCGAACCGGCTGCCCCGCACGAGGGCGAGGAGGTCCGCGTGCGCCTGCGCGTTCGCCCGGTCGGACGCCCGCCCCCCACCCGGATTCCAGGCGGTGACGATGGCCCACGTTCCGTGAGGCCAGCGCGGCGGGGCACCGGGCGTGGGCGAGAGGTGCCCCCTTTCCCCGGCCGGACCGTAGCCCGCACCCAGGAAGGCGGCCCGCAGGTCCTCCCTCAAGGGCGCAGCATGGCGGCTTCGGCGTTGAGGACCGCAGCTCCCCGGAAGCGCAGAGCCAGCCGCACCCGCTGGCCGGGCCGAAACTCCCCGGCGAGGACCACCCGGTAGGGCGTGCCCTCGCCCAGCAGCAGGGTGCCGGGCACCGGGATACTCTCCACCGTCTCGCAGCGCGGGGTGCAGCGCAGCAGCCGGGCACGGCCCGCGCCGCTCCACACGCCTGTCAGTTCGTCGCCCCCGGCCACCGTGACCCGCCCCTGCAAGACCGCGCCGCCGAACGCGGGCCGCAGTCCCAGGTCGGCGGTGGGCAGCCGGGCAGCCAGCGCCATTCCCAGCCCGGCCAGCAGGACGAGGACCGCGCCGCGCCCCAGCCTCACGCTTCCTCCTCCTCGGCCACGTCCGGCTCGTCGGGGGCGTCCACGGCCATCTTGGTCAGCTCGCGCAGGACGCTGGTGGCAAAACTGCCCTTCGGCAGCGTGAAGGCCACCGTGTAGCCGTCCTCCTCGGGCCGCACCTCGGCCCCCTCCGGAAAGACGCGGGTGAGGCGGCGGTCGCCCCGCCGGGAGGCGAACACCTCCGGGGTCAGGCCGAAGGCGGCGAGGGCTTCGGCCTCCAGCGCCCCCGCGTCCAGCGTGAGCGGCTTGACCTTGCGCCCGAACAAGGTGCCCGTGGCGCTCACCTCGCCCCGCTCGGCGCGGGGGGACTCGGCCGCCGCGTCCTCGACCAGAAAGACGCCACCGGTGTCGTGCTTTTTCGCCATATCCCCGGCGATCAGGCGGTCAAAGAGAGCACGCTCCAGCCGCAGGCTCAGAAAGCGGTTGAACAGCAGGCTCTGCACGCTGGTCGTCAGGAAGCGCCGCACGCGGGGATCGCGCACCCGCGACTCGCCGCGCAGGACGCGCAGGCCTTCCTCGGCATTCAGCCCGTGCAGGCCGAAACGCTGCGGGCCGAAGTAGTTGGGCACACCCCCCGCCGTGAGCAGCGCGAGGGTGGCCGCCGCCGTCTCCGCCGTGCCCGCCGCCCCGCGCACCCGCACCACGAAGCGGTTGCCGCGCAGGTGCCCCAGCCCCAGCTTGTTGCCGTGGCGGGTCACCTCCAGCACCCGCACGCCGTCCAGGGTGAACCCCTCCAGCCGGGCCTCGTACTTGGCGGGCAGGCTGATCCACTGGGTCGTGACGGCGTGCCGGTCCTTGAGTCCGGCGACGCCCACATCGCGGTCGCGCACGCCGAGTTGGGTGGTCAGTTCGCGCAGGACGTGGGCGGTGGTGTGCCCGGTCTTTTCCAGCCGCAGGTAGAGGTGCTCGCCCTCGCCGGAAAGGGGATAGGCGGCCACCTCCTCCACCCGGAAGTCCTCCGGCACCGTCCGCAGTCGGCCCCCGGTTCCGGGCGTCTCCGTCCGCGTGGCGAGCGCCGTCCAATCAAACACCAGACTCACGATTCTTCCACCCTACGCCCTGCGGCGGGCCTGGGGGGTGAGAGGGCGCTGGGGGGTCAGGGACGCTCCCTCAGTTCAGCACCCGTTCGCCCCCGCCCGGCGGCGTCCAGTCGGCCCGGAAAAGCCGCGACGGCCCCGGCCCCAGTTCCCGCACGTACCACACCCGCACGCCGCGCTCCCAGCCGCGCAGGGGCAGAACCGCGTGCCCGCCGCTGGGGAGCACGTTGAGCGGAGCGCCGCCCTCGTCGCGCACCCGCAGCCAGGCGTTCGTGCCGCTGGGCGACCACCCGGCCAGCCACAGCGGGCCGTCCGAGATGTTGGTGAGCCTCGCGCCGCGCCCCGTCAGCGCGAGGCTGAGGTCGGGCCACTCGGGGAGCCCGGTGGGGCCGAAGCGCACCTCCAACCCCGGCAGGCGCCGGGCCGGGGGGAGGGGACGGAACAGGGCACGGGCGACCAGGCCCCCCGCTCCCGCCAGCCCCAGCCCCAGCGCGGCGGCCAGCGGCAGGGCCACGTCGGCCACCCGCCCGCCCCCCTGCGCGGCGAGCAGGGCCAGCAGCGCGAGGCCCAGCAGCACGCCCACCAGCGGCCACGACCCGCCGGGCCGGGTGCGGGTGGGCCGGAAGGCACCCGGCCAGAACTCGGCCAGCAGCAACGCGGCCGCCCCCAGTCCGAAGAGGGCCGGGACCTCCAGCAGCGGCGCGAGCAGCAACGCCACCCAGCCCGGCACCCCCCACCACGCCATGCGCGGCCTGTGGCGGAAGCGGGCCTCCCGCCCCACCCGCCACAGCCAATAGGCCGCGATCAGGGCGAGGCACAGGGCATACAGGGGCGTCACGTAGGCGGCGAAGGTCACGCCTCCCCCTGACCCGGCTGCCCGTGCCGCCGCACTTCAAAGACGAGGTGGCCGAGTTCATCGCGCAAGAGGCCTTCCCAGGCGGTCTGCACCGCGCCCCGGCTACCGGGGAGGGCGAACAGCAGCGTCTCCCCCGCCAGCCCGCCCACCGCCCGCGAGAGCATGGCGGCGGCGCCCACGTCGCGGTAGCTCAGCATCCGGAACAGTTCTCCGAAGCCGGGCAGCGGCTTGGTGAGCAGCGACTCCACGACCGGCACTGTCACGTCGCGCCCGGTGATGCCAGTGCCCCCGCTGGTGAGCACCACGTCGGCCCCCCCCATCAGCTCGGCCAGTGCCGCGCGGATCGCCCCTTCCTCGTCGCGGACGATGCGGGAGGCGGTGACCTCGTGGCCCGCCGCCTCCAATTCGGCCCGCAGGTAGGCGCCGCTGGTGTCGGTCGCCCCCGTGCGAGTGTCGCTGATGGTGAGGACGGCGGCCCGCACCCGCCGGGGCGCGGCGGCGCGGTGTCCGGCGGGGGCAGAGGGCGGGGAGGCAGGGTCGGCCATGACGCCCGCACCATACGCCGGAGCGTGGCCCGGCGGGCGGAAGCAGGCTCACGGTCGGGCCATGCTGGAGCGGTCGGCGGCGGCCCTCCCCTATACTGGCCCGCAATGAAGCCCATCGGCCCCTACGTGGCCGCGCGTGACCTCGGCGGCGACCCCACGGCGGCGGTGCGGACGCTCCGCGCGACCGACCGCCTGACCGGGATGCCGGTGCTGCTGCACGTGCTGCCCCACGCGGCCCCGCTGCCCGAGCTGCCCGACTCGCCCGCCCTGCTGCGCCCCTCCGAGGGCGGCATGGACGGCGAGACGGCCTATATCGTCACCGAGCTGCCGCCGCACGCGCACCCGGCCCGCGACCCTCTCCTCGCCGCGCGGGGGGGGCTGGAGGGCCTCGCGGCGCTGCACGCGGCCGGGCTGACCCACGGGGGTGTGAGCGCCGCGCAACTGTGGAGCGTGGACGGACAGGTCGCGCTGGCGGGAGCCGCGCTGCCCTGGGGGGGCGACCCCACGCCGGAAGGGGACGTGCGGGCGCTGCTGGGGGCGCTGGAAACGTTGGGCGAACTTCCGCCTTCCCTGCGCGACCGGCCCGAGGGCGCGACTGCCCAGGACCTCCTCACCCGGCTGGACGCGCCCCAGGAGGCGCCGCCGCTGCGGGCGACCTCTCCCGCCGAGGCCGGGGCGGAACCGACGCCGGACCCCGCGCCCACCGACGAGCCGGACGCCCCCCCGCCCCTCGTCGTGACCACGGTTCCAGCAGAGGTTGCGCCGGAACCTTCGCCCACTCCCGAGCCGCCCAGGGTCGCGCCCCCCCCACCTCCCCCCACCTCCCGGCGGCGACTGGGGGAAGATGTCCGCATCACCTGGAACCCGGACGGGACCCGGCGGGTGGTCAAGCCGGGACAGGAGGCCACGACCGCCCCCCGACGCGAGACCCGGCGCCCCACGTGGCTGTGGCCCCTGCTGGCGCTGCTCGCGGTGCTGGCGCTGGCGGCGGCGGTGTGGGCGTGGCGGTCGGGGGGCGGGGCGGACGCGACGACCGCCACCCGGACGGCGGCCTCAGTTCCGGCCTGCTGCACCCTCACCTTCGCCGTGAATGGCGAGGCGCCCGGCCCGGTGCGCCTCAGCGTGGTGCGGGCGCCCGCCGGGGCGAACCTGAAGGCGGGCACCCAGGTCGGCACCGCCCCCGGCGAGGTCACCCTACCCGCGCCCGGCGAGTACGTCCTGCGGGTGGCCGCCGAAGGGTACGCCCCTGCTCAGGTCACCGTGACGGCCCCCAGCGCGGTGCCGGTCACCATCGACCTCGCGCCGTAGGGCCAGGGGCCGGGGGCGGCGGGACCGGCGGGGCTGGACACCGCTTTCCCGCCCCAGCGGGCGCTGTGCGACAATCACGCCCGTG
Organism: Deinococcus sp. HSC-46F16; assembly: GCF_024171495.1. Taxonomy (NCBI): domain Bacteria; kingdom Thermotogati; phylum Deinococcota; class Deinococci; order Deinococcales; family Deinococcaceae; genus Deinococcus; species Deinococcus sp. HSC-46F16. The sequence goes on along the minus strand of NZ_JALJZW010000009.1, from coordinate 20,391 downwards.
AGCCTCGTCATTCTGGACTTCGGCAGCCAGTTCACCCGATTGATCGCGCGGCGTTTCCGCGAGCTGGGGGCCTACAGCGTGATCCTGCCGGGCACCGCCAGCCTGGAACGCATCGCGCAGGAAAACCCCCAAGGCCTCGTGCTGTCGGGCGGCCCCAGCAGTGTCTATGACCCTGGTGCGCCCTACCCCGCGCCCGGTGTGCTGGAGCTGGACGTGCCCGTGCTGGGTGTGTGCTACGGCATGCAGTTTCTCGCGCAGGAGGCGGGCGGCGAGGTCGCGCGGGCGGGCAAGCACGAGTATGGCAAGGCCGACCTGACCCGCTACGGGGGGCAACTCTTCGCCGGAATCCAGGGCGAGTTCGTCGCCTGGATGAGCCACGCCGACTCGGTGACCCGGCTGCCCGAAGGCTACGAGGTGGTGGCCGAAACCGCCGACACGCCCGTCGCCGCCATCGAGAACCCGGTGACCCGGCGCTACGGGGTGCAGTTCCACCCGGAGGTCGTCCACACGCCCAAGGGCGGGCAACTCCTCGCCAACTTCCTGGACATCTGTGGGGTCGCCCGCGACTGGAACGCCGAGCACATCATCGACGACCTGATTGAAGGCGTGCGGACTCAGGTGGGCGAGGAAGGCCGGGTGCTCCTCGCCATCAGCGGTGGGGTGGATTCCTCCACGCTGGGGCTGCTGTTGGCCCGCGCCATCGGCGAGCGCCTCACCGCCGTCTTTATCGACCACGGGCTGCTGCGCCTCGGCGAGCGCGAACAGGTGGAGGCGGCGCTGAAGCCGCTGGGCGTCAACCTCGTGACGGTGGACGCCCGCGCCGAGTTTCTAGGGGCGCTGGCGGGCGTCTCCGACCCCGAGGAGAAGCGCAAGATCATCGGCCGCGAGTTCATCCGGGCCTTCGAGCGCGAGGCCCGCAAGTACGGTCCCTTCGACTTCCTCGCGCAGGGTACCCTTTACCCCGACGTGATCGAGTCGGCGGGGGGCGGGCACGGCGACAAGTCGGGCGCGGCGAACATCAAGAGCCACCACAACGTGGGTGGGCTGCCCGACGACCTCGCCTTCAAGCTGGTCGAGCCGTTCCGCACCCTCTTCAAGGACGAGGTGCGCGCCCTGGCCCGGCTGCTGGGCCTCCCCGACCACATCCGCATGCGCCACCCCTTCCCCGGCCCCGGCCTCGCCATCCGCTGCCTGGGGGCGATCTCCAAGGAGAAGCTGGACATTCTGCGGCGGGTGGACGACATCTTCATTTCGGGGCTGCGCGAGTTCGGGTTGTATGACGGATGTTCGCAGGCCCTCGCCGTGCTGACCCCCATCCAGTCGGTCGGCGTGATGGGCGACGGGCGCACCTACTCCTACACGGCGGCGCTGCGGGCCGTGACCACCGACGACTTCATGACGGCCGAATGGGCCCGGCTGCCCTACGACTTCCTGGCGACCATGAGCAACCGCATCGTGAATCAGGTGCACGAGGTCAACCGGGTGGTGTACGACATCACCGGGAAGCCGCCCGCGACGATCGAGTGGGAATGAGCGGCAAAGGTCACCTCAGGGCATAAGAAAGCCCCCCGCCCATCACAGGCAGGGGGTCTCTCTTGGGTCTGGCTCAGCGCCCGGCGGGCACGAATTCGCGGTCGGCGAAGTCCTCGCGGCGGGCCTCGCCCCGGTCACTGCCCCGGTCGTCACGGCTCCAGCGGCCCTGACCGCCCCGGCCTCCACCCTGGTAGCCGCCGCCGTCGCGGTCGCGCGAGCCGTAGCCCCCGCGTCCGCCGCCTTGGCCCTGGTAGCCGCCACGTCCGCCACGGTAACCGCCTTCATCACGGTCGCGGTAGCCCCGGCCGCCGCCGTAGCCGCCACCCTGACGGCCCTCGCGGGCAGGCGCCTCGAACAGCTCGGGCAGTTCCTGGGCGACCTCGACCTGCACCTCGCCTTCCAGCGGATTGGCAGCGAGCAGCTTCTCGACGAACTCGCTGGGCACGTCCGCCACGGTGCCGCCGCGCCACTGCCGGACCTTGCCCAGGCGGCGGGTGTCCACGTCGCTGTTGCGGGCCAGCAGCGCGACCGTGCGCGGCACGCTGAGGCGCTCGCCGTGCAGCACGACCGTGGTCAGGCCTTCTTCCCCGCTCAGCAGGCTGGCCGCTTTGACGGGCTCGGTCACGCCGCTGATCTTGGCGAGCGCACGGGCCAGGGCTTCCAAGCCCAGTTCGCTGAACAGGCGCTCGGCTTCGGCCTGGAAGGTCGAGGCGACCGCCCCGTCCACCCGGCGCACCATCTCGGCGCTGGAGCGGGCGCTGGCTTCCTGCACTTCCTTGGGGGTGGGCAGGGCGCGTTCCTTGAACTGCACGCCCGTGCGGTACTCGAGGTTCCGCATCTCGCGGCCGTCGCGGTCGCCGTACATCACGATGGCGGTGCCGGTGCGCCCGGCGCGGCCCGTGCGGCCCGAGCGGTGCACGTAGCTCTCGGGGTCCTGCGGGAGGTGGTACTGCACCACGAGGTCCACTTCGGGGATGTCGAGGCCACGGGCGGCCACGTCGGTCGCCACGAGCACACCCACGCGCCCGGAGCGGAAGGCCCCCAGCGCCCGCTCGCGCTGCGTCTGGGCGAGGTCGCCGTGCAGCGCTTCCGATTCGATGCCGCGGTGAATCAGCTCGTTCGCCAGCTCGTCGGCCTCACGCTTGGTGCGGGTGAAGACGATGGCCTTTTCGGGGTTGTAGACGGTCAGCAGGTCGGCCAGCACGCGGGTGCGGGTGCGGCCCACCTTCACCTTGAGATGCTCGACGGTCTGCGCGGCCTGGCTCTTGCCCTCGCCCACCATGTCCACGGTGACCGGCTCCTTGAGGTAGTTGCGGGCCAGACGCTTGATGTCGGCGGTCAGCGTGGCGCTGAACAGCATCGTCTGCCGCTCGGCGGGCGTCTTCTGGAGGATGGTCTCGATGGCGTCCGCGAAGCCCACGCTGAGCATCTCGTCGGCCTCGTCGAGCACGGCGTACTGCACGGCGCTCAGGTCGAGGTTGCCGCGCTCGAGGTGGTCGATGATGCGGCCGGGCGTCCCGACCACCACGTCCACGCCCCGGCGCAGGGCGTTTTCCTGCGGGCTGTAGGCAGCCCCGCCGTACACGGTAACGGTGGTGAGGTGCGCCCCGCTCTTGGAGAACTCCTCCGCGACCTGCTTGGCGAGTTCGCGAGTGGGGGCCAGCACGATGGCGCGGGGCAGGCGGCCCCGCTCGCGGCTGGGTTCGAGGTTCTGAACGATGGGCAGCGCGAAGGCGAGCGTCTTGCCCGTCCCGGTGCGGGCGCGGCCGATCAGGTCCTTCCCGGCGAGGGTCTGGGGCAGGCTTTCCGCCTGAATGGGGCTGGCTTCGGTGATGCCGCGCTCGGCAAGACGCGCCGCGAGTTCGGGCGCGATCAGTTGATCAAAGTTCATTTGTAGTCCTTTCGGGAGATTTCCCCTAAGAACTCCAAACGCCTTCAACCCTGAAAGCTCGTCCTTTGAGTGAGGGGCACTCTCCAGCCGCCGGGGATGTCCCGGTCGGCGCACGAAGAGAAAGTCTACACCATACGCCGAAGGAAGGCAAGGGGTTAGGCCCGCTCGGGCGGCGGAGCTTCCAGATCGGCTGGAACGGTTCCTCCCAGGGCTATCCACGCCGTCAGCAGGTCGTCCGGCGCGGGCGCGTGCAGGTGCAGCGCCTCGCCCGTCGCGGGGTGGGGCAGGGTCAGGAAGTGGGCGTGCAGGGCGTGGCGGGGCATCACGGCACTCTCGCGGCCATACACCGGATCGCCCAGGATCGGGCTGCCGAGGTGCGCGAGGTGAACGCGAATCTGGTGGGTGCGGCCGGTGCGCGGCTGGGCGCGAACGAGGGCCAGCGTGCGGCCGTGGCCGTCCGGGTGCGCCTCCAGCGGGGTAAAGCGGGTCTGCGCCTCGCGGGGATTGGCTCCCCCCACCGTCATCCGCTGCCGGGCGGTGGGGTGGCGGCCGATGGGGGCGTTCACGTTCACCGGCCCCTCCGCCTTCCACGTTCCGGCCGCGATTGCCAGATACGTCTTGCGGGTGTCGCGGTCCTTGAAGGCCGCCGCCAGCCGGGCGTGCGCCTCCACCGTCTTGGCGACCACGATCACGCCGCTGGTGTCCCTGTCGAGCCGGTGCACGATGCCGGGGCGGTAGCCGTCGGGTCCCTCGGCGCCGGGCTGCTCGGGGAGGGTCATGCGGCCCAGCAGCGCGTTCACGAGCGTGCCGGAGGTCACACCAGGCGCGGGGTGGGTCACCATGCCGGGCGGCTTGTTCACGGCGATGAGGTGCTCATCCTCGTAGATCACGTCGAGGGGCACCGATTCGGGAGCGACGGTCGCGTCGGGGGGTGGGGGCGGGCGCACGGTCAGGGCCTCGCCGCCCTTCAGCTTGAGGCTGGCTTTGGTCGCGGGTTGGCCCCCCACCTCCACATGCCCGCCCGCAATCCATCCGGCGACCTGCGAGCGGCTCACTCCGGTCAGATCGGCCAGCACCGCGTCGAGACGGCCCGGCGCGGCGGTGAGGTGCAGGGGCTCGGTCACGCGGGGCAGTGTAAATCCTGGGAGGGGTCAGCCTTCACGGGCCGTTGCCAGGGCTTCCAGCGCGTCGGCCAGTTCCGTCACCGACAGGCAGCCCGAATCCAATTCGAGGTCAGCCCCAGCCCGCAGCAGGGGCTCCACCGTCTCCAGATAGCCCAGCACCTCCGCCTGCTCTGCCGCCGTCTTTCCATAGGGATTGTCGGTGCGCGTCCGCAGCCGGGAAAGCAGCATGTCGGCCGGGGCGCTGAAAAGGACGACCCGGTCAAACCCGTCATAAAAGGCGCCCTGATTGGACTTGCAGCCACTCACAAAGAGGGGACGCGCTTCCCCGGCGAGCAGCTCGCGCATGGGCTGCTCTCGCCACACCCAGTCGGGCTGGCCGTCGGCGTCGGTCGTCCACTCCGACCACTCGTCCGTGTCGGTGTCCACGGCCCGGAAGCCCCGCCGGGCGAGCTCGCGGATCACCGACGACTTGCCGGTGCCGGACATCCCCGTGATCAGGACGCGCCGCATCTGCCCGGCCAGAGGTCCAGCGCCGCCACGCCCCCCTCGCGGTGAACCTCGCCCGCGTGCAGGGTCAGGGGTGAGCGGAAGCCGGGACCGTCCACCACGACCGTGTGGAACTCGCCGCCCTCGCCGCAGGGGTCGGCGCCCAGGCGCTCGATTTCGTTCAGCAGCCCCGCGTCCAGTTCCCGGCCCAGCAGCTCGGCGGGCAGGGCGTCCTCGCGCACGGCGACCATGCGCGAGCGCAGGCCCCGGCGCAGCCCCTCCTCCACCAGCGCCCGGCGCGGTTCCTTCCAGAGCGGGAGAGCGGCCTCCAGCCCCGCCGCCGCGCAGACCCGCTCCTCCCAGTCGCGGTGGTCTTGCAGGTCGATATCGCCGAAGACCACCGCCTGCACCCCGGCCCCTGCCGCCCGGCTCAGCAGCGCGGTGAACTCGCGCTCGTAGGTCGCCCACGACGCGCGGGCGGTCCAGAGGGGCAACCCCAGCGCCTCCGCCTGCGCCGTCAGCACCTCTGGCCGCAGCCCGTGCGAGCGCGAGCGGGTGCCCGAGTCGTCCAGCACGGTGAGCAGGGCGAGGGGACGGCCTCCCGCCTCCAGCGCCCGCAGCAGCGCCAGGGCACTGTCCTTGCCCCCGCTCCAAGAGACGGCGAAGGGGACGTCCCTCACCGCGACTCGGCCTTCAGCGGCGGCACCCGCAGCCCGCCGCGCCCGTCCCAGCCCTTGAAGGCGTAGAAGCGGCCCGGCTCGCCCGTGCGGAGGTAGTCCAGCAGCGGCTCGCGCATGGGCGGGGACTCCAGCAGCTCCATCGCCTCGTCGGGGGTGCAGAAGCGGGCTTCGACGATGAAGCCGTCGGGGTCGGCGGGGTTCAGAAGCCCCTCCCAGGTGGCCTCGAAGGCGACCGCGATGGCCCGCTCGCCCCGGCGCTCGTCCTCGATGTGGACCGTGTAGACCATGTGCTTGATGCCAGTGAGCTTGAGGCCCGTCTCCTCCACGATCTCGCGGTAGAGGGCTTCCAAGAGCGTCTCGCCGGGTTCGACCACACCGCCGGGCAGGGTGTGGCGCACCCGGCCGAGGCCCTGCCAGTCGTTGCCGACGAGCAGCACCCGCCCAAAGCGGTCGCGCAGCACCCCGGCGGCGACGAGGAGGTCACGCCGCGCCATCGGGGGCCTCCGCGAGGTCGAGCAGTTGCCGCTCGCGCTCCTGCCGGGCGAGGGCCGCCACGACGGGCGCAAGGCCCCCCGCGACCACGCTGTCGAGGGCGAAATTCTTGACCTCCCCCTCCAGGCGGTGGTCGGTGACGCGGTTTTGGGGGTAGTTGTAGGTGCGGATTTTCTCGCTTCTCTCGCCCGTGCCCACCTGCGCGGCGCGGGTCTGACGCTCCTTCGCTTCCCGCGCGGCCCGCTCTCGCTCGGCAAGGCGGGCGGAGAGCACTTGCAGCGCCTTTTCGCGGTTCTTGATCTGCGAGCGGCCGTCCTGACACACGACCACGATCTCGTCGGGCGTTCCCGCGCGGTACACCGCCCGCACGGCCGAGTCGGTGGTGTTCACGCCCTGTCCGCCCGCGCCCTGCGAGCGGAACACGTCGATGCGGACCTCCGAGAGGTCGAGCGTGACCTCGCTGGCCTCGACCTGCGGCAGCACCGCGACCGTCACCGTGCTCGTATGGATGCGCCCCTGCGACTCGGTGGCGGGGACACGCTGCACCCGGTGAACGCCGCGCTCCCACTTCAGGGCACGGAAGGAATAGTCGCCCGTCACCTCCGCGACCACCCGGCTCGCCCCGCCGAGGTCGCTCTCGGAGGCCTCCAGCACGTTCAATTTCAGGCCCGCGCCCTCGGCGTAGCGGGTGTACATCCGCAGCAGGTCGACCGCGAAGAGGCCCGCCTCCGCGCCCCCGGCCCCGGCCCGCAGTTCCAGAATCACGTCGCGGGCGTCGTCGGGGTCGGTGGGGAGCAGCAGTACCTCCAGCTCGGCGTCGAGTTCGGCCAGCCGCGCGGTGAGGCTCTCGACTTCCCCGGCGGCGAGTTCGCGCAGTTCGGGGTCGGCCAGCAGCTCGCGGGCCTGGGCGAGCGCCCCCAGCACTTCGGCCCGCTCGCGGTGCAGGGTCACGACCGGGGTCAGTTCGCGGTGGCGGCGGGTCAGGCGGGTGTATTCGGCGGGGTTGGCGAGCGCGGCCGGGTCGCCCAGCGCCCGCTCGATATGGGAGAACTCGGCCGCCAGCTCCTCCAGGCGGCCTCCCTGGGCACCGCTCACCACGGCGGCCCAGCGTAAGGGAGAACAGGGGTGGACACAGGCTTCATGGGGGCAGTCTACCCTTGCCCCCTGGCGCTGACCGGAAGGCAGGCAACAGGCCCGCCCCGGACGACTCGGGGGTGCAAACTGAAGCGGTGCAGACTGCAACAGTGAGAGATGGGGAAACGCGCCGGGTGACGGTGGGCCTGCTGGGCTGCGGCACGGTGGGGCAGAACGTGCTGCGGCTGCTGGAACGCCGCCGCGACATCTTCGCCAGCATGGGCGTGGAAGTGGAGGTGACGGGCGTCCTCGTGCGCGACCTCGGCCGCGAGCGGGACGTGCCGCCGGGAACGCCGCTGCGGGACGACCCCGCTTTCCTTCAGGAGTGCGCGGTGGTGATCGAGGCGCTGGGCGGCATCGAAACGCCGCTGGCGCTGCTCGCGCCCTACCTCCGCTCCGGGCGGCCCGTCATCACCGCGAACAAGGCGCTGCTGGCCGAGCGCTGGGACGAGCTGCGCGAGCACGCCCTCGCCGGGCGGCTGTACTACGAGGCGGCGGTGATGGCCGGGACGCCCGTGATCGGCCCGATGAGCACCGTGCTGCGGGCGAGCACCTTCACCCAACTTCAGGCCGTGCTGAACGGGACCTGCAACTACGTCCTCTCGCAGATGGAGGCCGGAAACCCCTACGCGGACGCCCTCGCCCAGGCGCAGGCCCTGGGCTACGCCGAGGACCCGCCCACCCTGGATGTCGGCGGCTTCGACACCGCCCACAAGCTGACGGTGCTGGCCCGCTTCTGCGCCCACGGGGACTTTCCGTATTCGGCGGTGGACATCCGGGGCATCGAGGACGTCACGCTGGAGGACGTGCAGGAGGCGAGGGCGGCCGGGCAGCGCATCAAGCTGGTGGCCGAGTTGCGGCGGGAGGGGGACGGCTGGCACGCCCAGGTCGCGCCCCAGCGCCTGCCCCTGACCCACCCCCTGTGCAACGAGGGCGCCAGCCGCAACGCGCTGGTCTACGAGGGCGAGGAGTGCGGCCCGCTGATCTTTGCGGGGGGCGGGGCGGGCGGGATGGTCACGGCGTCGGCGATGGTGGGGGATTTGCTCGACTGGGTGATCGGGTTTCCGGGGCACGTGCCGCTGCACTGAGCGACCAAGCGACTTGGGGCGCGGGGCATGGGGCGCCAGCCTTGCTCCTCCGTCCCCACCCTTCTGACCGCGCGGACACTGGACAAGCTGGGGAGCCGCTCGGTGGGTCCGGCCACGGCGGCCAGAAAGGCCCTCAAGACCCTGCCCCAGCCTGACCCCTGTCCCAGCCCGGCCGTTGACGCTTCATTGACGCTTCCCCGTTCACGCTGCGCGTACCCTTGCCTGCCGGACCGTGACCGCATCCCTCCGCGGTCCGGCCAGGCCGGGGCAGAGGGAGGCTTGCCATGAAGACCCAGAGGACGTTTGCCCTGATTCCGGCTCTCTCACTCGCCCTGCTCGCGGGCTGCGTCCGCACCCAGCCCACGGCCGACGCCCGCGACTTCGCCGCGCCCGCTGCCTGGACGGTGAATGTCCCGCAGCAAGTGCAGCGCGGGGGCGTGCTCCGGGTCGCGGAGGTCTCCGACACCCTGACCCTCAACCCCTTCGTGAACGCCTCGAGCGGGGGGCTGCTGGCGTGGCTCGGTGCGCCCGGCGGCCTGCTGATCCAGAATCCGGTGGACGGCGGATTCCTGCCCTTCATGGCGCAGTCCTCGACCCGCTCGGCCGACGGACGGACCTGGGACTTCGTGCTGCGCCCGGACCTCGCCTGGAGTGACGGCCAGCCCATCCGCCCCGAAGATTTCGTGTCCACCGCTCAGCTCCATGCCGACCCGGCGGTGGAGTCGAACAGCTACGACTCGTTGCGGGGGGTCACGGTCACGAAGACGGGCGAGCGCAGCCTGCGGGTGGTCTTCGCCGAAGCGCGGGCTTCCGCCGAGGCGACGCTGGCCTTTGGCGTCTGGCCCGACCACGTCTTCGGGGCGGCGTACCGTGCGGGCGGCGCGGCCGCCGTGCGGGCCTTGTGGCCGCGAACCCTGGCTGCCGCCGATGTCGTGACTGCTGGCCCTTTTCGCCCCACCACCCTGAATGCGGACGGGTCAAGCACCCTGGAGCGCAACCCGCACTACGGCGCGTGGGTGGTCGACCACACCGGGCAGCCTCTGCCGTACCTCGATGGCATCGAGGTCCGCCGCTTTGCCAGTACGGACGCGGCCTTCGAGGCTTTCCGGCAAGGGGAACTCGACCTGCTGCCCGCCAGTCCCACGCCCGCCCAGCTGGAGACCCTGCGGGGCACGCCCGGCACCGACCTGCGCGAGAACTACAGCCCAGCGGCCAGCAGCTCCTGGATCGTCTGGAACTTCAACCGCGCGTCCGACCCCGAAAAGCAGCGCCTCTTCCGCGAGACGGCCTTCCGGCAGGCGATGAGCCACCTCGTCGACCGCGAGCGGATCGTGCGCGAGGTCTACGGCGGGGCCGCCGAGCCCGCCTACAGCAACGTCTACGCGGTGTTCCGCGAGTGGCTCGCGCCGGACCTGCCCCGGTTCGACTTCAACCCGCAGGAAGCCCGGCGCCTGCTGGCGACCCTGGGCTACGGGACCCTGAACAGCGCGGGAAACCTCACCAACGCGCAGGGCCGGGTGCTGGAGTTCGACCTGATCACCAACGAGGGCAACCCGCAGCGCGAGGCGATGGCCCGGATCTTCGTGGAAGGTGCGCGGCAGGCCGGGGTGGAGGTGAACTTCAGGGCCGTCCCGTTCAACGACCTGGTCACCCGCCTGAGCAGCAGCGGCCCGGACCGACCCTTCGACGCCATCTTGCTGGGGCTGTCGGGCGGATCGAGTGTCTGGCCCTTCGGCCCCAACGTGGTGCCGTGCAGCGGCAACCTGCACGCCTATAACCGCAGCGGCGCGTGCCTCTTTGACTGGGAACGGCAGATGACCGACCTGTACGTGCAGGGGGACCGCGAACCCGACCGGACCCGCCGCATCGCCATCGGGCGGGAGTTGCAGGCCACCGAGGCCCAGCACCAACCCTTCGTGTACCTCGTCTCGCCCCGCGTGAGCACGGCGTGGCGGGACCGGGTGGAGGGCGAGTACCCCGCGACGCTCGCCTCGAGCCACTACGGCCCCCGCTGGCTCAGTCTGACCTGGCTGCGCCGATAAGCCCCGGCCTCCCGGCGGGGGGCGCAGGCCGCGCGCAGGCCGCGCAGGCCAGAGCCTTTTGGCCCCACATCTGTCAGGCTTCCCCTCCTCTTCTTGTGCCCTGCCCGTGGGCTGGGTACTCTGAATGAGGGGAATCTCACATGCCCGAGGACAGGCCGGTGGAATTGCGCCTGCTGGGAGAGGTGCGGTTGCGGGTGGGCCAGAGCTGGGTCCGCTGCCCGGACCACGGACTGCGGCTGCTGGCCGTCCTCGCGCTGGACGGTTCGCAGTCGCGGGGGCGGCTGGCGGACCTGCTGTGGGCCACGGACACCCCCCGCGCCCTGCACAACCTGCGCATGCTGCTGGTCAAGCTGCGCCGCCTGCTGGGCGAGCACGTGGGTCTCTTGCAGGACCAGGGCCACCACCTGAGGCTCGACCTCGGGCAACTGGAGGTCGACGTCCTGCGCCTGACCTCGGCGGAAGTCGCGCTGGAAGGCACCTGGCGCGAGTTCATGGCGGGGCACCGGACGGGCGGCCCGGAGGCGTGGCTGGAGTGGGCAGAGCGGACAGAAGCGCGGCTGCTGGCCCACGCGCCTGCCCCGCCCCGCGAAGGCCGCCCCCCTTCCCCTTGCCCAGCTCGCCGGTCCCGCGACCGGGCCGAGGAAGCCCGCTGGGCCGCCCAGGATCAGCCGCAACTCGCGGCCGCCGCCGCGCGGGAAGCGTTGGCCCTCTCGGAGCGTGGGGCGGGCGCGGCCCTGGCCCTGGACGTGCTGATCCATCAGGCCATCGAGCGGGACGAGTACGCGCTGGCCCAGCACTACTGTCAGCAGGCCTTGCGGGCCACCCCGACGCCCCTGGCCGATCTCTGTTACACGGCGGGCTACCTCGCCGACCTGCTGGGGGATCCCGTGGGCGGCGAGCGGCTCGCCCTGCTGGGACTGGCGCATCTGCCGCCGGGAACCTCCCCCGCGCTGTGGTACGCCACCATCGCCAGCACCTACGACTCGCGCCAGGACTTCCGCACCGCCCGCCTGTGGCACGAACTGGCCCTTCAGGCGGCCCGCAGCCACCCGTCGCGGGCACAGCACTGCGGCGTCCTGACTTTCTTCCTGTGGCACCTGAACGCGACTGGGGACAGTGCCCGCGCCCAGTTGCTGGCCGCCGAGGCGCTGGAGCAGGGGCAATTCAGCATGACGGCGTATGTCCAGCAGTCCCTGGGCACGGCCCAGTTTCGGCTGGGTGACCCCGAGGAGGCGCGGCAGACCCTGGCCGCCAACTGCACCCACGCGGTGTCCAGCCTCGCCGTGATCGCCGGGGCGCTGACCGCGCGAATCCACCACCGCCTGGGCGAACGGGACCAGGCCCACGGCCACCTGCGGCGCACCCTGCCCCTCGCCCTCGTGACCGAGGATGGCCGCGCCCGCTTCGAGTGGGCAGTGGCGGCCCTGACCTGTGACCCCAGACACTGGGCCATTCAGGCCGCCGCCTGCGTGCGTGGCGCCCGGACCAACGATCCTCTGGTCGTGCGCCACTACCAGCGGCTGCGGGCCTCGGTTGGGACCCGGTGAAGCGCCCCGGCCCAGATCGGCGGCAGCTCCGGATCGGGGCAACAGCTCTCTGCCCACCGTGCGCCACCCCCCGCTGAATGACGGCTGAACGCCCTCGCTGTGGGGGAAAAGAAGAAACGCCGTCTTAGACGGCGTTCTGTCTGGTGGAGGCTAAGAGATTCGAACTCTTGACCCTCCGCTTGCAAAGCGGATGCTCTCCCGCTGAGCTAAGCCCCCTCAGCGCCGCTTAAGGTAGCAGAGTGTGCCCGCCGGGGCAAGCGCCCGCTAGCATGGCTGCCATGTTTCGCCGCCGCCCGCCCCTCCCGCCCTTCCCGGCGGGGGGCCTGCTGGTCGGCGGGGCCGCCCGCGACTGGCTGCGCGGCGTGACCCCGCACGACTACGACTGGGCCGTGCCCGATCCTGCCGCGGCCGCCCGGACGCTCGCCGGGAAGGTGGGTGGCTCGGCCTTTGCCCTGGACGAAGAACGGGGGTACTGGCGGGTCCATGCCCCCGGCGGCGTGCAGCACGACTTCGTGCCGCTGCCGGACGACCTCACGGACGACCTGAGGCGGCGTGACTTCACGGTCAATGCGCTCGCGCTGACCCCAGAGCGGCGTGTGGTCGACCCCAGCGGTGGGCAGGCCGACCTGCGCTCCCGGCGGCTGCGGATGGTGTCGGAGGCCAACCTCCGCGACGATCCCCTACGGGCATGGCGGGCCGTGCGCTTCGAGATCACGCTGGGGTTCCGGCTGGAGGGGGATACCGAGGCCGCCGTGCGGCGGGTGGCCGCCGACCTTGCCGCCGCCGCCGGGACGCTGCCCCTGCCTGCTGCCGAGCGCATTCGGGATGAGCTGGAAGTCCTCCTCGGCCACCCGGACGCGGCGCCCGGCATCCTGCGGCTGGAAGACCTGGGGCTGCTGGCGCTGACCCTGCCCGAACTGCGCGAGGGGATCGGGATGGTGCAGGGCGGCTTTCACCACCTCGACGTGTTTCAGCACGGGGTCGAGGCGCTGCACCAGCTTCTGACCCGCTTTCCGGACGCCGACCCCGCGCTGCGCTGGGCGACCCTGCTGCACGATGTGGGCAAGCCGCGCACGCGGGGCACCAACCCGCGCTCGGGTCGGACCACCTTCTACGGCCACGACCGGGTGGGGGCAGAGCTGGCCCGCGCGATGCTGACGCGGCTGCGGCTGCCCTCGGCCACAGTGGACCGGGCGGGGGCACTCGTGCGGGCGCATATGGCGCAGCTTCCCTCGAACGAGCGCGAGGCCCGGCGCTTCGTCCACCGCCGCCGCCCGCTGCTGCCGGACCTCCTCCGGCTGATGCTGGCCGACCGCGAAGCCTCGCGCGGCCCCGACAGCCACCCCGCCATCCGGCACGCCTATGCCCGCGCGTTTGAGAGGGTACTCGCCGCGCTGGAGGAACAGCCCCAGGCGCCCCGCCCGCTGCTGACCGGGGAGGACGTGATGGGGCTGCTCGGTCTCTCCCCCGGCCCGGCGGTGGGTCAGGCATTGCGGGCGGTCGCGGAGGCGCAGGCGCTGGGCGAGGTCCGGACGCCGGAGGAGGCGCGGGCTTTCCTGCTCTCTCGGCGAACCTGACCCGGTGGGGAGGAGGGGGCGAGGGCCGCCCCGCCCCCCTGGCCTGGATTAGCTCTGCTGAGCCTCCAGACGTTCGGCCAGACGGTCCCACGTCTCGGTCACGCCCTGCACCATGCCCATGTCCATGACCGTCTTTAGGGCTCCCTCGGAGGCGTAGGCGGCGCGGTTGGTGACGCGGGTGCCGCCCCCGACCTCCTCAAAGGTCAGCGTGGAAAGGGTCGGCGGCAGATCGGGGTTGATGTTGGCGTCGGCATCAGAGAAATAGTCGGTGTAGACGAGGCGGGCCGGGGCCTCGATCTCGCGGTAGATGCCGAGGCCCCAGGATTCCATGCCGTAAAACTCACCCTGAGCCGCGTCCACACACTTCATGCAGTAGTGCCACTGACCGTCGGGGCGGAGGTCCACCGTGCAGACGGGCATCTCCCAGCCCCGTGGACCCCACCACTGGCGCAGGTGCTCGGCCTGCGTGAACGCGTCGAAGACCAGGGCGCGTGGGGCCTTGAAGACGCGCTGAAGGACGAGGATCCGGCCGTCTTCAACGGCTGAACTCATGGCGGACGTGGCGCTGCTGGTCATAAAGAACCTCCTGTTGTGGGGTGAAGCTACGAACCGGGCGTGTCGGCTGGGGGGTCGGCCGTGTCCCCGCCCTGCTGAAGCTGGTGCAAATAGTCGCCGAGTCGGTCGAATCGGCCTTCCCAGAGTTGCCGGTAAGTCTCCAGCCACTCGTCCAGGTCCTGAAAAGGCTCGGCCCGCAGGGTGTAGATGCGGCGGTTGGCGACGGGCTGGACAGCCACGAATCCGGCCTCGCTCAGTACACGCAGATGCTTGGACGCCTGCGGCTGGCGGAGCTGGAGCCGCGCGGCAATCTCCCCGACCGTCAGCGGCTGCTGGGTCAGCAGTTCCACGATCTGCAACCGGTGGGGCTCGGCCAGGGCACTGAGGGTGGCGGCGTTCAGAAACTTTCCTCCTTTCTCCGGGTGGAGCTCGGTGAACTGCCTATAGTATGCCACATAAGGAATATTCTCGTCAAGTGATATTGACTTCTCTGGCTTCCAGCACAAAGACGGGAAGCCAGGCCGGGGGCTATCCTTGCCCGGCATGTCGCCTACCGAACAGCCTCACCCCGTCACCCCCGCGTGGGTTGCGGACGCCGTCTTCTACCAGATCTTTCCCGACCGCTTCGCCCGCTCGGGGCGCGTGACCGGCCTGAACCTCCAGCCCTGGGGCAGTCCGCCCACGATTCATGGGTACATGGGCGGCGACCTGTGGGGCGTGGCCGAGCGGCTCGACCATATCCAGAGCCTGGGCGTGACCGCGATCTACTTCTGCCCAGTCTTTCAGTCGGCTTCCAACCACCGTTACCACACCCATGACTATTTTCAGGTGGACCCCATGCTGGGCGGCAACGACGCCCTGCGGCACCTGCTGGACGAGGCCCACGCCCGCGGCATCCGGGTCGTGCTGGACGGCGTGTTCAACCACGCCAGCCGGGGCTTTTTCCAGTTCAACGACCTGCTGGAACAGGGCGAGGCGAGCGCCTACCGCGACTGGTTCCACGTGGACGGCTGGCCGCTGCACGCCTACGACGACGCCAAGCCCGCGGGTTACCAGGCGTGGTGGGGCATCCGGGCGCTGCCGAAGTTCAACACCGCGAACCCCGCCGTGCGCGAGTTCCTGCTCTCGGTGGGCGAGTACTGGATGCGCTTCGGGGTGGACGGCTGGCGGCTGGACGTGCCCAATGAGATCGACGACGACGACTTCTGGCGCGAGTTCCGTGGGCGGGTCAAGGCCGTGAACCCGGACGCCTACATCGTGGGGGAGATCTGGGGGGACGCGCACCGCTGGCTGGCTGGCGACCAGTTCGACGCCGTGATGAACTACCACTTCACCCGCCCGTGCCTGGGCTTTTTCGGAGCGCGGACGATCAACCACGCGGTGAACGAGGTCAGCGGGATGGGCCGGGTGGACCCCATCGACGCCGCCGCCTTCGCCCGGCGCATCGGGGAAGTCACGCGGATGTACCACCCCGAGATCGTGCGGGCACAGCTCAACCTGCTCGACTCGCACGACACGGCCCGCTTTCTGACGGCGGCGGGCGGGGACGCTGGCGCCTTCCGGCTCGCCAGCGTCTTCCAGATGACCTACGTGGGGGCGCCGTGCATCTACTCCGGCGACGAGGTGGGCCTCCCCGGTGGCCCCGACCCCGACTGCCGCCGCGCCTTCCCCTGGCACGACGAGGCGAGCTGGGACCGCGAGACGCTGGGCCTGCTCCGGCAGCTCACCGCCACCCGCCACGCCACTCCCGCCCTGCGCCGGGGCGAGCTGCGCTTCACCTATGCGGAGGGCGAGGGCCTCGTCTACGCCCGCGAGTTGGAGGAACAGGCGGCATATGTCGCCCTCAACACCGCGCAGGCGGAGGCCCGGCTGCCGCTGACTGGGGTGCGGCCTGGCGCGTACCGCGACGCCTTGAGCGGGCAGACCTTCGACCTGCGCGGCGACGCCGAGCTGAACGTGCCCGCGCGGGGCGCGGTGGTGCTCGTTCCGGCCTGAGCGGGCCAAATGGGAGGGCGGGGAGGTCAAGGTGCCTCCCCGCCCTCTCCCCTTCCCAACTACCCTTTCACCCCGCCGCTCGTCACCCCCTGGATGTAGTAGCGCATCAGGAAGGCAAAGAGCAGCACCAGCGGCACCGCTGCCAGCACGTAGGAGGCCATCAGCGCCCCGTAGTTCGGCGTGACCGCCGTGGCGGCCCCGCCCCCCTGAAAGGCCACCAGCGCGACCGGCAGGGTCCGGTGCCGCTCGTCGAGCACCAGAGAGGGCAGCAGGTACTCGTTCCACACCGGAATCAGCCGGATGATCGCCACGCTGACCAGCACGGGCAGGCTGACGGGCAGCACGATCCGGCGCAGCAGCGCGAGGTGCCCCGCCCCGTCGAGCCGCGCGGCCTCCAGCATGTCGCGCGGAATCGCCTCGAAGGCGGCCCGCAGCACCAGAATCGCAAAGGGCTGCCCGGCGGCGATGGTCGGCAGGATGATCGCGAGGTAGTTGCTGGGCAGCGTGAGCGCCTGAATCTGGACGTACAGCGGGATCAGGGTCAGGAACTCGGGCACCAGCAGCAGCGCGAAGGTGACCCCGAACAGCAGGTGCCGCCCCGGAAAGTCCATCAGCGCGAAGGCATAGGCGCTGAGACTGGCGAACACCAGCGTCGCCAGCACGCTCGTCAGGGTCACGATGACCGAGTTCAGCAGCGGCCCCTGAATCTGTGCCCAGGCCAACGCGTAGTTCTCCGGGTGGGCCGGGAAGGGGAGGTTCAGCAGGTTTTCGGCGTACTGCACCCGGCTCTTGAAGGAATTGACCACGCTGAAATACAGCGGGAAGAGCGCCAGCAGGCCGAACAGCAGCAGCAGCCCCTGCCGCACCACCTCGCCCACGGTCAGGCCGCCCCGCTTCATCGGTTCCCCCGGCTGAGCAGGCGCGAGAAGGCGGTCAACACAACGACCACGATCATCAGCAGGACCGCGATGGCCATCGCGTACCCGTATTCGCCATCGCGGGTGGCCGTGTAGTACATCAGCAGCGCAGGCACGGTCGTCGCAAAGCCCGGCCCGCCCGAGGTCAGCACCAGCGGGCTGATGAAGTACTGCACGTTTCCGATGATCGCCAGCACCGCGATCAGCGCCAGTTGCGGGCGCAGCAGCGGCAGGTCAATCCGCAGCACCCGCCGCCAGCCGGTTGCCCCGTCCAGCCGCGCGGCGTCAAAGACCTCGTCGGGGATGTTCTGCAGCCCCGCGTAGAGCAGCAGGAAATTGAAAGCGTCAATGTAAGGGAATCCCAGGAAGATCAGGCTGGGCAGCGCCGTCCCCGGATCGCTGAGCCAGTCGTGTCGCAGCCCCTCCAGCCCCACCGCGCCCAGGAGGGTGTTGAGCAGGCCGTCGCTGCGGTAGAAGCTCCCCCACACCAGCAGCAGCACCAAGGACGGAATCACGATGGGCAACACGAAGAGGGTCCGGTAGGCGTACTGCCGCCGCCGCCCGCGCAGGTGAAAGATCAGCTCCGCGATCAGGAGGGGCGGCACCACCGCCAGCAGCAGCCCGGCCCCCACCCAGATCGCCAGGTTCAGGGCCGCCTGCCCCATCACCGGGTCGGTCAGCGCCCGCTGGAAGTTTTCCAGGCCCGTGAAGTTGGGCGGGTTCAGCCCGTCCCAGTCGGTAAAGGCCCGCGTGACCGCCACGTAAGCCGGGTAGTACGAGAAATAGCCCACGACGAGCAAGGTGGGCAGCAGAAAGAGGTAGGCGGGCCACCCCTCCCGCAGCCGGGCGAGCGGGCCGCGCTGGGAAACGGAGGGGGCAGAGCGGGTGCCGGGCAGGGCAGTCATGGGGGTCCTCCGGGAAAATAGGACCGGGCCGGAAGCATGCGCGGCGGCGGACTTCCGGCCCAGGGGTCAGGCGGCCCGGTCTATGGGCCAGGTGTGGCTGAGGGTGGTCAGCAGGTAGGGGCGGTCACTCATGCTGCGCGCCTCACTTGTATTTGGACAGGTCCACGTTGTTCTTGCGGGCGAAGTCGGCGGCGGCGCGGTCCAACGTGGTCTGCACCTGCTTTTCCGCCTGCGCCAGCGTGATGACGCCACCGAGGTACAGCCCGAAGATGCGCTGCATGTCCACCCAACCCAGGTTGGCGGTGGCCGTCTGAACCCCGATGGACCGCTCGGGCAGCTTCACCTGCGCGGCGAGCGCCCCGCTGTCAAAGTTGCCCAGGCCCCCCAGCTTGGCACTCGTGCCGGGCCAGGTCGGGACGTAGGTACCCTGCTCGGCGGTCAGGCGCTGCAGGTTCTTCGGCGTGCCGAAGTAACGCATCCAGTCCAGCACCGCCTGCTGCTTGCCCTTCTCGCGCAGGGACCTGTTGGACTCCGGAGTGCTCATCGCGTACTGGAAGCCGCCCGTGCCCGCATAAGCGTTGGCGGTGTTTGCCCCGGTCGCGTAGGGGCTTTCCTTCTTGGTCAACTTGGGAAAGTTGAAGGTGCCCACCGGGAACTTGATGCCAGCGTCCTGCATCTCGCGGGCCTTGTAGCTGCCCTCGTAGAGCATCGCCTCCTTCTGCCCCACGAAGTCTTGAAAGGCGTCGTAGTTCTTGGCGGGGTCGGCGGTCAGGTAGTCCTTGGGCCAGGTGTCGGTGAACTGCTTCATGACCGGCCACCACGACATGAACCGCTTGTCCTTCGGCGTCAGGATGCCCTTGGAGATGGCGACGGCCTCGTCCAGCGGGGACTGCCCCGGCAGCCCGTCATAGCCCGTGAGCTTCGCGTAGTCCTTGGCATACAGGTCCGAGAGGAAGTGGCGGCTCCACCACGGGTAGGCGGGCACGGCGTGCATGGGATAAACCCCTGCCGCGTTCAGCTTCTTGGAAGCGGCGATCAGCTCGGTCCAGCTCGTGGGCACCTTGGTGATCCCGGCTTTCTTAAACAGGTCCTTGTTGTAGTAGATGCCGTAGACGACCTTGTCGCCGCTCAGTGTATAGACGGCTCCGTTCGCGCTGCGGCTTTCGGCGAGCTGCGCTTTGTCCATCGCGTCCTGCCACGCCTTGTTGCCGGGGATATAGGGGTTGGGCTGCCGGAAATACGGCGCGAGGTCGGTCGCCACCCCCTTGGGCAGGGTGGAGTTCAGGCTGTACGCCTGCGCCCAGTAGATGTCAAAGAGGTCGCCCGCCGCTGCCTTCACCCGAATCATGGTGTTGGTGTCGGGAATCGGCTCGGTGTGGAACTTAATTTTGATGCCGGGGTACTTTTTCTCGTACTCCGCAGCGATCTGCTGAAAGACCTTGAGCGGCTTGGCCTGACCCGGAAAGTTGGGCGTGTAGTCGGCGGCGCTCATCGTGATCGTGCCGCGCCAGCTTCCGGGCGCGGCGACAGCGAGAGAACTGAGCAGCAAGGCGGACAGAACAGCGGTACTCTTCATAGGGCCTCCTGAATGCAACGGATTTTTCAAGCATAGGAACGGCCGAGCTTCCGGACTGCTGGAATAGCTACGAGTTTACGGTGAGCATCAGCCTGCCTTCCGGCGTCACCCCACACCATCCACGGTGACCTCAGCCCCCAGGGGGCAATACGGATGCCGGTCCAGCAGTGACGAAACCTGTTCAACCCGAGCGGAGCTGCAAAGCTGCGAGGCAGAGAAGGAAGACAACGGTTGCCGAGGAAGGGGTTCCCCTGTTGGCGCTCTCCCGCCTTGAGAACGGATTGGATAGAAACCGTACAAGACGGCCGCAGCGACGGCATACGCCGCGCATTCGACCCTGGGTGTGGGTTGCTAGGGGAAGACTGATCGCAACAAGTGTCCGCTCACCAACACAAAAGCCCCCACCGTGGGGTGGGGGCGGGGATGGAGCGGGAGACGAGATTCGAACTCGCGACATCTACCTTGGCAAGGTAGTGCTCTACCAGCTGAGCTACTCCCGCACGGGAAGCGGCACCGCGTGCGGTGCCCTCCAGACAGGCTCACTTTGTGACCCTGGTGCAGTATAGAAAAAACCCCCGCGCTGACCGACTTTTCCGGGACCCTGCGGTCCGAGTATCATGGGCGCTGCCGTGTTTCACGACCCTGTTCGGCATGGAGAGGGGTGGTTCCGCGGCGCTATGGGCACGGGGGTATCTGGTGTTGTCATGGTGGGGCGTGAGGCGAAGGGGGGTGCGAGAGGCTCATCCCGCGCTGCGGGATGAGGGATGATGGCGGTTGGACGGTCAAGACCTCGTCTGATGAGCACCAGTCAACTGAGTGCATTGCGGCACTTGCATTTCTGGCCTCTTG
>NZ_JALJZW010000008.1 GCF_024171495.1 Deinococcus sp. HSC-46F16 | reverse complement strand
GTGCAGAGTCTGTTCTTGCTTAGCACTCAAAGTCACTGGATAGCGAAGAGGACGGCTCATACCTCACTATGACAAATTCAAAAACGCTGTACTAGGCCTCTACAAGCCCACTCCGCCGCAGCAGCGCCTCCGCATCCGGGTCCCGCCCCATGAAGTCGCGGTACAGCTCGGCGGCGTCCTTGCTGTTTCCCTTGCTCAGAATCGTGTCCACGTACGCCCGCCCCGTTTCGCGGTTGAAGATGCCCTCCTGCGCGAAGCGGGAAAAGGCGTCGGCGTCGAGGACTTCCGCCCACTTGTAGGAGTAGTACCCCGCTCCATACCCGACCGGGCTGGAGAACAGGTGCCCGAACTGCGCAATGCGGGCGTAATCCTCCGGCAGCGCGTAGGGGTAAAAGCGGGCCATGATGTCGCGGGCAAAGGTGACCGGATCAGCCCCCACCGCGTCGGAGTCGAAGGTGACGTGCAGCTCCAGGTCCACCGTCCCGAAGGAGAGTTGGCGCATGGTACCGTTCGCTGCGCGGTAGTTGCGGGCTGCGACCAGCTTCTCGAACAGGTCGTCGGGCAGGCGCTCGCCGGTCTGATAGTGCCGGGCGAAGAGGTCCAGCGCCTCGCGCTCCAGCACCCAGTTCTCCATGATCTGCGAGGGCAGCTCCACGAAGTCCCACGCGACGCGGGTGCCGCTGAGGCTGCGGACCTCCACGTTCGACATCGCGTGGTGCAGCAGGTGGCCGAACTCGTGGAACACCGTCTCGACCTCGCGCACCGAGAGCAGCGCAGGAGTGTCGCCCGAGGGCGCCGTCATGTTGCCGCACATCAGGCCGAGGTGGGGCTCGACGCCGTCCTCGCGCGGGCCGCCAGTCAGGAAGGCGTTCATCCACGCGCCCGCCCGCTTGGTGTCGCGGGGGAACCAGTCGGTGTAGAAGGAAGCGAGGTGCGTGCCCGCCTCGTCGCGGATGTCGTAGTAGCGCACCTCGGGGTGCCAGCCGGGGGCCTGCGCTTCCGTGACCGTGATGCCGAAGACGCGGCGGCAGATCTCGAACAGGCCCGAGAGCACGCTGTCCATCGCGAAGTAGGGCCGCAGCGCCTCCTCGTCGAAGGCGTACTTGGCCTGCCGCTGCTTCTCGGCCCAGTAGCCCACGTCCCAGGCTTCCAGGGCCGGGGCGTCTGCGCCGACCTGGTCGCGGTAGAAGGCGTCCAGCTCGGCATTCTCGCGCTCGTAGAAGGGCCGCACGCGGGTTTCCATGTCGCGCTCGAAGGTCAGGGCGCGTTCGCCGCCGCCCGCCATGCGGTCTTCGAGCACGTAGTCGGCGAAGTCGCGGAAGCCCAGCAGCCGGGCCTGCTCGCGGCGCAGCCGCAGAATCTCGCCCACCAGTGGGCGGTTGTCACGGCCCTCCTGCGTGCCCACCGAGTTTTGCGCCAGCCACAGCTCGCGGCGCAGCTCGCGGTCGTCGGCGTAGGTCAAGATGGGCTCCAGGGTGGGCAGGTGCAGGGTCAGGCGGTGACCCTCCTGGCCGTGCTTCTCGGCGTCGAGGCGGGTCGCTTCCTTCACGCGCTCGGGCACCCCGACCAGCCGCTCAGCGGGCACGTACAGCTCAAAAGCGGCGGTGGCGTCCAGCACGTTCTTGGAAAAGTCGTTGGTGATCTGCGCCAGCCGGGTGTTGACCTCCAGCAGCCGGGCCTTCTGGTCTGCGGGAAGGTCGGCCCCCTGACGGCGGAACTCGTCGATGGTGAGTTTCAGGTGCCGCGCCCGCACGGGGTCGAGGCCGCGCCCCGCTTCCGTTTCGGCAAAGCCCTTCAAGGCCGTCCACAGCCCCGGATGCAGGCTGAGGTTGGTGTAGAACTCGGTCACCTTGGGCAGAATCGCCCGCTTGGCGGCCTGCCACTCGGGGCTGGTCACCACGCTGTCGAGGTGTCCGACGATCACGCGCACAGTGTCGAGCTGCTCGGTCAGCGTGTCGAGGTCCGCCATGAAGTCCGCGTAATCGCGCTCGCCCGCCCGCGCCAGCGTGTCGAGGCGCTCCTGCGTCTGCGCGAGCAGCGTGTCCACGGCGGGTTCGGCGTGCTCGGGACGAATCTGGTCGAAGGGAATGCGGAAGCCGACGTTCAGCAGCGGGTTCTCACTCTGAACGGGCGCGGTGGGCGCTTGCGTCATGGCCCTGAGTATAGGCAGCCCTGCCGGGGGAGCACTGCGCCAAACGGCGGATATCCGGCCACCCGCGACCTGTGCTGTTCTGCCCCATGGAACGCGCCGCCCCGCCCGCCCGACTCTCCTTTCAACCTGCCGACGCGGAGGGCTTTGCCGCCGCCGTGAACGCCGCGACCCCCGACGCGCCGATCTCCGCCGCCGACCTGCGCCGCCTCGACGCGGCCCGTGTCCCCGGCGAGCACCACACCCGGCGCCTGGCTTGGGAGGGCGGGGAGGTCGTAGGTGCCCTGGAAAGTGAGCTGCCCCGCATGGACAGTTTCGTGGGCTGGCTGCAACTCGTCGTCCACACCCTGCGCCCCGACGACGCGGTGCGGGAAGCGCTGTGGGCCGAGGCGGTGGCGACCGTCACGGCGGCGGGAGCCCAGACCGCCGTGACCCGCGTGAAGGAGGGCAGCCCCGACCTTCCCTTCCTGCTCGCGCGGGGCTGGCAGGAACACGACCGGATGTGGCCCAGTACCCTCGACCTGCGGGCGCTGGACTTTGCCGCCTTTGCCGACGAGGAGGCGCGGGTCCGGGTGGCCGGGTTCCGCCTCCTCCCCCTGACCGACCTCGGCCCCTGGGATGAGGCGCAGCAGCGGCGCTACTACGACCTCACCATTGCCCTGCTGATGGATGTGCCCAGCGCCCGGCGCATTGAACCGTGGCCCTTCGAGGTGTGGCAGCGACGCTTCGGGAATGGCATTGAGCGCGAGGGGCTGTTCGTGGCCGTCACCCCAAATGGCGAGTGGGTGGGCACCAGCCAACTGGCCCAACCTCTCCCGGCCCGGCCCGGCACCCTGCACAACGGCCTGACCGGAGTGCTTCCTGCGTGGCGCGGGCATGGGCTGGGACTGGCCCTCAAGCTCGCGGCGGCGCGGGCGGCCCTCGCACGGGACTACACCCACTCGCGCACGAGCAACCACCCCGGCAACCGCCCCATGCTCGCCATCAACGGGCGGCTGGGCTTCGTGCGGGAGGCGGCGACGGTGACGCTGATTCGGAGCCTGGAGGCGGTCAGTTAGCCCTGGTTCTCCAGCAGCATCGCGTCCCCCAGCGAGTAGAAACGGTAACCCTCCGCGAGCGCCGCGTCATAGGCGGCCCGAATGCGCTCCTCTCCGGCAAAAGCGGCGACCAGCAGCAGCAGCGTCGAGCCGGGCAGGTGCAGGTTGGTGACCAGCAGGTCGGGCACCCGCACCCGCGTCCCCGGCGTGATGAAGATGCGGGTGTCGCCCTCGCCGGGGCGCACGGTGCCGTCCTCCTGGGCGCTGCTCTCCAGGGCGCGAACGGTGGTGGTGCCCACCGCGGCCACGCGGCGGCCCTCGGCCTTCGCCCGGTTGATGGCGTCCGCCGTCGCCTGCCCGATGGTGTAGCGCTCGGCGTGCATGACGTGGTCCGAAACCGGCCCGGTGATGGGCTTGAAGGTGCCCGCCCCGACATGCAGCGTCACGGCCACGCGCTCGATGCCCCGCGCCTCCAGCCGATCCAGCAACTCCGGCGTGAAGTGCAGGCCCGCTGTGGGCGCCGCCACGCTGCCCGGCTCGCGGGCATAGACCGTCTGATACCGCTCGCGCCACGTCTCGTCCGAGTCGCCCGCCGCGATGTAGGGCGGGAGCGGCAGCCGCCCGATCTCATCCAGATGCGGCTTGATGTCGTACTCGAACCGCAGCAGCCGGGCGCCGTCCTCCAGCACGCCGACGACCTTGGCTCGGTGCTCGCCCAGCCAGAGTTCGTTCCCGGCACGTTTCGCAGGCTTGAGGTAAGCGGACCAGACGTTCGCCTCTTCCTCACGCAGCAACAGCACCTCGATCTGGCCGCCACCCATCCCATTCACAACGGGTTTGCGAGCCATCACGCGGGCCGGAATCACCCGGCTTTCGTTGAAGACGAGGAGGTCGCCGGGCCGCAGGAGGTCGGGCATTTCGCGGAAGATGTGGTGCCCGATTCTCTCCCCGACCATCATCAGCCGCGAGGCGTCGCGCGGTTCGGCCCCGGTCTGGGCGATGCGTGACTCGGGCAGCTCGAAGTGCAGCCGGGCGAGGACGGCGTCGGGATCAGGCCGCACGGTCAGGCCTCGTCACTGCTGGCTTTGGCTCCATTCTTCTGGCGGGCGGGCATCAGCGCCCCGTCGAGGTCGGGCAGGTGGGTGAAGCGGTCGGCCGCGTCGATCAGCCGCTGCGCGGTGTGCTCGCGGAAGGCGATCACCTCGACCCGCTTGCCGCGCTCCTGCAAGACCTCCACGATGTCGGTGAAGTCTCCGTCGCCGCTGCCCAGCACCACCACGTCGAGGTGGTCCATCAGCCGCACCATGTCGGCCACGATGCCCATGTCCCAGTTGCCCTCGTAGATCGCGCGGCCATCCTGCGCGACGTGGTGCAGGGTCAGGTTCATGCGCCGGACCTTGTACCCCAACGCCGAGAGCTTGTAGATGAAGGGCCGAGCGGTCGCCTCGCCCTCGCGCTCGACCGTGTACGAGATCGCGTGGACGAGTTCGCGCCCGGCGACCGCCTCGCGCAGGATCGTCTCGAAGTTGACCGTGCGCTCCAGCAGGTCGCGGGCCGAGTGGTAGAGATTCTGGGTATCGATAAAAACGCCCACGCGGGGGCGGGATACGACGTACTGCATTGAAAGTCTCCTGTTGGGTGGGACTAAAAAAAGAGAGGGCCGAGGGCAAAGCTCCCCAACGTGGAGAGCCGCCGCAGGATAGGACAAATCGGCAGAGGCGTGCGCCCGGTTCAGCTCCGCGCGACCAGCCAGCCCAGCATCAGCGCCAGCGCGACGACACCTCCCGCAACCGCGATAAAGGGCCGCCAGGACGCCCCCTTCTCGGCGACCGGGAAAGCCGCCACGTCCAGCCCAACAGGAACGCGAAGCCGCCGAGCAGGGCAGCCAGCACCAGACGCAGGGCGGAACGGGGAGTCATAGGGCAGTGTCAGCCTGCTCCAGCGCGGGTAGACGACCCCTGCGTCCTCTGCTTGTCCGTGTTCAGCTGAGTGGCCGCTCAGAAGGCTGACGCGGGGGCGGCCTCCTAACCAACCCCCTCCCCTCCCCGGTCCCGCGCGGGTAACGTGGGGGCATGACCAAGCCAGCCACCTCCCCGGCATTGGAACAGGCCCGCGCCGCCTACGACGCCTTCCGGGCCAGGGGCCTGAAGCTCAACATGCAGCGCGGCCAGCCCTCTGACGCCGACTTCGACCTCTCCAACGGGCTGCTCACGGCCCTGGGCGAGAACGACGTGCAGATGGACGGCCTCGACCTGCGGAATTACCCCGGCGGGGTCACGGGCCTGCCCTCGGCGCGGGCGCTGTTTGCCGGGTACCTCGACCTCAAGGCCGAGAATCTGGTCGTGTGGAACAACTCCAGCCTGGAACTCCAGGGGCTGGTGCTGACCTTCGCGCTGCTGCATGGGCTGCGCGGCTCCGGGGGCGGCTGGATTCACGGGCGGCCCAAGATGATCGTGACCGTGCCCGGCTACGACCGCCACTTCCAGCTCCTCGAAACGCTGGGCTTCGAGATGCTGACGGTGGACATGCAGCCCGACGGCCCCGACGTGGAGGCCATCGAGCGGCTGGCGGCGGGGGACCCCTCGGTCAAGGGCGTGCTGTTCGTGCCGACCTATTCCAACCCCGGCGGCGAGAGCATCAGCGCCGAGAAGGCGCGGCGGCTGATGGGCGTGCGGGCGGCGGCCCCCGACTTCACGGTCTTCGCGGACGACGCCTACCGGGCGCACCACCTGTCGGACACCGAGCGCGACGAGCCGGTCAATCTGGTCACGCTGGCCCGCGACGCCGGGCACCCCGACCGCGCCTTCGTCTTCGCCTCCACGTCCAAGATCACCTTTGCGAGCGCGGGCCTGGGCTTCGTGGGCACCAGCGAGGACAACGTGAAGTGGCTGTCAGGGTACCTCAACGCCCAGAGCATCGGCCCCAACAAGGTCGAGCAGGCACGGCACGTCAAGTTTCTGGAGGGCTACCCCGGCGGGCTGGAAGGGCTGATGCAGGCGCACGCCCACTTGATCGCCCCCAAGTTCCACGCGGTGGACGAGGTGCTGCGGGCCGAGCTGGGCACGGAGGGCGAGTACGCGACGTGGCGGGTGCCGCGCGGCGGGTACTTCATCAGCCTGGATACGGCCGAGCCTGTCGCGGCGCGGGTGGTCGAACTGGCGGACGCGGCCGGGGTCAGCCTCACGCCCGCCGGGGCGACCTATCCGGGCGGGCAGGACCCCACCGGGCGCAACCTGCGCCTCGCGCCGACGCGCCCCCCGCTGGAGGAGGTCCGCGCAGCGATGCAGGGCCTCGCGGCGTGCATCCGGCTGGCGACGGAGGAAGTGCGGGCGGGGCGGGGCTGAGGCTGGAGGGACCCCTCACCCCGTTGCTTCGCAGCGCCCCTCTCCTCTGGTAGAGGAGTCAAACAACCTTCTCCCTAGAGAAATGGCCTCGCGTAGCGAGGGGGAAGGGGTTCTCTGTCATTCCACCCTGGAAGTCACCCGCCCTTGCGCTCCCACCCTCCCCGCGCGACCATGGCGGGGAGATGCCCACCCGTTATGCCGGAACCCCCCAAGACCGCGCCGCGCTCGACGCCTACATCAAGCTGTGGCGGGCCGCGCACGCGGTCGAGACGACGGCGCACCGGCACCTCGCGGAGCACGGCCTGACGGTGAGCCAGTTCGGGGTCCTCGAAGCCCTGTACCACCTCGGGCCGCTCAGCCAGCGCCAGCTCGCGGAGAAGATTCTGCGCTCCAGCGGCAACCTCACGCTGGTCATCGACAACCTCGAGCGCGACGGCCTGGTGCGCCGCGAGCGCGACGCCCACGACCGCCGGGTCACCAACGTCTTTCTGACCGAGCCGGGCGAGGCCCTGATCACGCGGGTGCTGCCGGACCATGTGCGCGGCATCCGTGAGGTCTTCGCCGGACTCACCCCCGACGAACTCGGGCAACTTGCGGCCCTCTCCCGCAAGCTGGGGCGCTCGCTGATGGGCGAGGCGGCCGACCTGACGCCGACGGCCCGGCGCTGACTTCCTTCCCCAGCCAAACCCCACCCGGCTCACCCAAAATCGTTCAACATTGAACTATAATGGGGACATGACGACGTTCTCCCCCATTCCCGGCACCAGCCCGGTCCAGGGCCTGCATCACGTCACGGTGATGGCCTCCGACCCGCAGCGCAACATCGACTTCTACTCGCAGACGCTGGGGCAGCGGCTGGTCAAGGTGACGGTCAACTTCGACGACCCCGGCACCTACCACCTCTACTACGGCGACCTGACCGGGCAACCGGGCACGATCATGACCCACTTTCCCTGGCCCGGCGCCAAAAAGGGGGTGCGCGGCAACGGCGAGGTGGTGGCGACCGCCTACAGCGCCCCGCGCGGCAGCGAAGGGTACTGGGAGGCCAGATTGCGCGAGCAGGGCTTCGCGCCGATCCGCTCGGAACGCTTCGGGCAGTCGGTCCTGACGGTGGACGACCCCGACGGCACCTGGGTCGAACTGGTGTTCGAGGACGGTGGGGCGGTGCAGCCCTGGCCCGCCAGCCCAGTCCCGGCTGAGCATGAGCTGCGCGGCTTTCACTCGGTGACCGCGTGGGTGCGCGACACGGGCGCGGTGCGCGAGTTGCTGGTGGGGCACCTGGGCTTCACGGAGGCCGGGAGCGAGCCGGACCCCGAGGGCACCCGCACCCGCTTCCGGGGCAGCGGCGACGGTGTGGGCCTGTACGTGGATGTGGTGGAGCGCCCCGGAAAGCCGCGCGGCACCTTCGGCGCGGGCAGCATCCACCATGTCGCCCTGCGGACCCGCGACGACGCCGAGCAGGAGGCGTACCTGACGGGCCTGACCGAAGTCGGCTACCGACCCACGCCTGTGCAGGACCGCCAGTACTTCCACTCCATCTACTTCCGCGAACCCAACGGCGTGCTGTTCGAGATCGCCACCGACGCGCCCGGCTTCCCCGACGACGAGGCGGTGGAGGAACTCGGCAAACACCTGAAGCTCCCCGCGTGGTACGAGGACCGCCGCGCGACCATCGAGGCCCACGTTCCGAAAATCGTGAACCGCGAGTATGGCACCACGCTGGGCTCCCGTGAACTGGGCGCCGCCGTGCCCGTCACCGAGTCGGGGGAACCGGGCATCGAGGTGCACACCGCTGGGCGGCCCCTGGGGGAAGCGCGGGTGGCGGCAGTGCTGCTGCACGGGCGGGGGGGAACGGCCCCGGACATCCTGGGCCTCGCGGACGAGCTGAACCTCAGCGCCTTCGCGTACCTTGCGCCGCAGGCACCGGGGAACACGTGGTATCCGCTGTCCTTCCTGGCCCCGGTGGAGCAGAACCAGCCGCACCTCGACCGGGCGCTGGCAACCGTGGACGCCGTGCTGACCGAGCTGGAGCGCCAGGGCATCCCGCCGCAAAAGGTGGTGCTGGGCGGCTTCTCGCAAGGCGCCTGCCTCGCGCTGGAGTACGCCAGCCGCTCCGGGCGGCCGCTGGGGGGCGTGGTGGCGCTGAGCGGTGGGCTGATCACGCTGGACAGGGCGGGCGACCTGTCGGGGGTCCCGGTCTTCATGGGCGTGGCGCCCGACGACGCCCACATCCCCCTCTCGCGCTTTCAGGAGAGCGCCGCGCACCTGCGCTCGCGGGGGGCAGCGGTGGACGACCGGGTGTATCCGGGCCTGGGGCACTCCATCAACAAGGACGAGCTGGACGCGGTAAGGACAATCATGCAGCGGGTGGTGGGGCAGGTGTAAGGGAAGGGGGCGCGGAAGAGACCACTCCGCGCCCCCTTCCGTTCCGCCCCTACCGCAGCCGCGCCGCCACCGGCACCACGTCCGCGTTCGGTCCCTCGAAACCCGGCGTGTAGGCCCGCACGATGAAGACGGCGCGGTTCCCCTGCACGTAGGCGCGGTCCAGGGCGTAGCGGGCGGCGCACTCACGCCCCGGCGGCAGCGTGCGGTCGCTGTGGATGACCTGATCGCGCACGGTCAGGGTGAACCCGGCTGGCCCCTCTCCGGTCGGCAACATCTCGCCCCAGCGGCAGCTCGACCCCACCGGCCGCACGCTCAGGCTGACGGGCACTGGGACGCTCCAGAGGCGAACAGGCCGAATCAGCGCCGTGCCCGCCTCCACCCCCTCCGTCCAGACCGGGGCCATCACCGGGAAGGTCCGGGCGTAGACGGGCCGGGCCACCCGCGCGGGATTCAGGGCGTGCAGCCTCAGCACGCCCGCCTCCTGCCGCAGCAGCCGGGCCACGACTGGGGCCGGGTCGGGCGAGTCCGCCTGGGCCTGGGCGCGGCGCAGCACTGCCCCCGTGGTTGTGCTGAGCACCCACAGCCGGGCCGCCCCAAAGCCGCTGCCGTCCAGACTCCCGGCCTCCACGACGAGGGCGCGGGTGCCGTCTGGAGAAAACACAACCCGCTCCACGTCCAGGCGGTTGCCCGCCCCGGCCATGCCCAGCAGGGCCAGCCCCAGACCCGCGAGCAGGCGGCGCACCGCATTCACCGGAAGCGCACGGTGCCCAGTACCCGCTTGAAGAGGGCGTCACTCTTCGCGAAGCGGGCGGCGCTGTCCGTGACCTGGAAGGAATAGAGGTTCTTGGCCCCATTGCCGAACCACACCCGGATTCGCAACTCGCCGCCGCTGTGCTTGAGGGAATAGACGCGTTCAGAGCCGCGCACGCCGCCGTAGGTGCTGTTCTTGCCGCCGATCAGGCGCAGACTTCCGCCCGCCCCCTTGACACCCGCCTCGAAGTTGCGGAACTCGGTGCCGATGTCGGGGACCTTGCTCCCCTTGTTCAGGAACAGGAAGCGCATCTGCGTGGCGGGCGGCTTCTGCGCCGACACGATGCTGACGCCCTGGGCGCCGTCCCCGGCCTGGAAGCCGTACCAGTCCTTGGGAAGTTGTAGGGTAAAGGGCAGGCGCTTGTCGTCGAGGACCACCAGGGTCTGCGCTGCCGCCGTCGCGGGGAGGCTGGCAGCCAGGGAAAGGAGCAGGGCACGCTTCATGACGTCAGCCTAGCGGGCCAAGGTGAGCGCCGCGCCCCCGGGAATCGTCAGGAATCCTTCTTGTTCGTCTTGCCGCCGCCGCTCTCGCTGCCGTTGCGGCGGCCGTCGCCGTTCTTGTCGTCGGCGCTGGGCTTGTTGCCGCCGGGATTGCGCTTGCCCTGGCCCTTGCCGTCGTTGGAGTTGTGGTGGTCCTGCGGATCAGTGTTGCGGGTCATGCCCCAGCGTGAGGGCTGGGGGCCGGAGGCGGGTGAGCCGGGCCTTGAGCCCCTCCTCAGCGGGCGACGACCGCGAAATAGACCGGCCCCGCGCCCGCCGCGTGCAGGGCGTCGCGGCAGGCGATCAGGGTGGACCCGGTGGTGAGCACGTCGTCGAGCAGCAGGACCGGGCCAGCGGGGAGCCGCCGCCCATCCGCCTGAAACGCTCCGGCCAGGTTGGCCCCGCGCTCGGCCGCGTGCAGCCGGGCCTGCTGAGCCGTGGCGCGGGTGCGGCGCAGGGCGGGCACGCAGGGGACGCCCAGTTCGGCGGCAATCGCCTGCCCCAGCAACTCGGCCTGATTGAAGCCGCGTTCGCGCTCACGGGAGGCGTGCAGCGGAACGGGCACAACCGCCCGCACCCCCCATTCCGGCGGCACGCCCGCCGCCAACCTCTCTCCCAGTGCCCCCGCAAGGTCCCGCGCCCCGCCGAACTTCAGCGCCCGCGCCGCCCGGCGGGTCACGCCCCGGTACGGTCCCAGCGTGACGAGGTGGGGCATGGGCCGGGGCGAGAGTGGTGAATGCGTCTCCACACGCGGCCTGAGCGCGGCGCGGCAGGCCGGGCACAGCCCGCGCTCGCGGCCCAGTTGCGCCTCGCAGCCGGGGCAGGGGCGGGGCAGCAGCGCCCGCAACAGGTCGCCCAGTCCCGTCACCCTGTCCTCCGCGTCATCCCGCCTGCCCTGACCGGGCAAGTTCGTCCACGAAGAGGGGCGGCGTGGTCGCCTCCACCCGCGCCCAGACGCCCGCGAGCGCGTCGGGGTCCAGCATGGGCGCGGCCAGGGTCAGGCAGCTCAGGTGGTGGGCACAGACCAGCCGCACGCCCGTCTCACCCAGCCGCTCGCGTTCCTCCGGGCTGAGCAGGCCCGCGAAGGCGTGCGCGTCGCCCAGCGCCGGGTGCCCGCCCTGCCGCAGCGCCGCCCGCAGAAAGGCGGCCACCTCCGCCGGGTTGAGCCAGAAGCCGAACATCAACTCGCCCGAGAGGGCGTCGAGTTTGCCCATCCCCCCCGGGGGCAGTTCGCCGCGCACCAGCCGCCGGGCGAGGTCCTGCCGCTCGATCCGCCGCGCCGCGTAGCCCGCCAGCGTGAGCACCTCCCCCGCCGGGGCCACCCGCCCCCCGACCGCCCGGCGCAGGCGGTGGGCCAGGACGTAGCCCTGGTACTCGCGCAGCATCTCCGGCACGCCGCCCGTCGCGGAATGGGGTGGGGTCACCGCGCCATTCTGCCGTCGCCCCCTCCCACCGGACCGTGAGCCAGACTGCGCCCCGGACAGACCACGGGACAAAGGCCACTCGCCCGCTCCCATCCCCGCCAGTACCCTGGGGGGGTACCCCAGCGTTGTGGCCGTAGGTGGCCATCCGCCCCCGACCGCGTGCCCCCACGCGGCGGGCAACTTCTCTCCCCTTTTCCCTGGAGCGTGATTCCACGATGCAGCTTGTCCGGCAGGCCCACCCTTTCGAATACCGCGACCACCACGGCATCGACCGTTTGGGAAGCGCCGACCTGTGGCGCAGCAAGGGCGGAGATCGGGCGGTGCTGGTCCTGCGCGGCCTGCCGCCGGGCGAGGCTGAGGCCCACGGCGTGCGGGCGCTGTGGACGCTGGACACCACCCTGCTGCCTTACCTGCTGCGGCCCGACGTGCGCCTGAATGTCTTCGTGCTGCACCGGGAAGCGGATGGCGCCATCAAGGCGCGGGCGCTGGTGCTGCCGCTGAGCGCCTGACGGCGGCCGG
Organism: Deinococcus sp. HSC-46F16; assembly: GCF_024171495.1. Taxonomy (NCBI): domain Bacteria; kingdom Thermotogati; phylum Deinococcota; class Deinococci; order Deinococcales; family Deinococcaceae; genus Deinococcus; species Deinococcus sp. HSC-46F16. Next base: position 88,245 of record NZ_JALJZW010000008.1, on the reverse strand, counting down.
GCGCCCTCACTCCAGCACGTATTTCACACCTTCCTCGAACAGCACCCGCGCCACCTCGGTGCGGGGCAGCACCACGTTGCGTCGCCACGGCACCCACTCGGTCTGCCCGGTGGACGAGCGCAGGTAGCCGTGCAGGCCGACCTCCACGGTGCGGGCCTCGCCGTGCAGCCAGGCGGCGAGCACTGCCCGCAAGGCGTCGGGGTCGCGCAGGGGACCGGTCAGGCGGGCCGACGGCACCGGAGCGCCAGGCTCGTCGTGCCGGGCGTAGAGGTCCACCGTGAAGCCCTCGGCAGCGGCGAGGACCGCGAGCGCCTGCTCGCGCGGGAGGGCCTGAGCAAAGGCGACGTGCAGGTCGAGGTCGAAGCCGCGCGTGCCCTTGTCGGTGCGGCTGGAGGTGGGGGGGCGGGTCATGGGGGTAGGGTAACGGGTCTGCCCCCGCTCAGCGCCCCAGTCCCTCACCGAAGGCCACCTCTGCCGCCCATTCCGGCCGGTCGATTAGCGGGTTGCGGTTTCCCTGTTTCTCCCAGATCGCCGCGTTGCGGTGCCGTTCCCAGTCGCCGGGCGGGTCGGCGGCGTGCCACGCGAGCAGGGTCTGGAGGTGCCGTTCCGCGTACTGCCGCACCACGCCGGGATACCTCAGCAGGAAATAGAGGGTCGCGCGGGCCGCCGCCCCCTTGCCGTGCGCGGGCTCGAACTCGCCGGGCTCGCGCCGCCCGCAGTCGCTGCGGAGGGCCTCGCCGTAGTCGGGAAAGTCGAAGTAGGGGGTATTGCCCCGGAACGAGTTGCAGTCCGGCTCGCAGGCGAAGAGGTGGTGCAGGTCCCCGCGCATAGGCTCGCGCTTGCCGAACCACGACTGCGGCACGACGTGCTCGCAGTTGTAGGGCAGCGCGGCTTCCAGCGCCTCCGCGTCCAATCCCCCGCGGGCGGCCAGGGCCAGACGCCGCTCCTGCGCGGCGCGGTCGGCGGCGATGAACTCCCCCGGCGCGTGCTCGCGGGCCGAGTAGAGGCTGCGCAGCTTGCCGTCCGGCCAGAGGTCCACCCAGGGATAGAGGTCGTCAGCCGGGTCGTAGCCTAGGGTCCGGGTGTGGGTGCGGGTCACGAGGTCGGAGAGGGCCTGAAAACGGGCCTGGGGGGTACCGCCTTCCGGCAGTCCGGCGTAGTACGCTGCCGCCTTCTCCCCATCCGCCGGATCGAGGTAGGGGCGGGAGGGGATGGGCGCCGGGCGACTCGCTTCCCCACCCCCCACCCGCAGCCGCAGGGTGACGGGCACCGTCGCCACCCCATCCGCCCCCACCGTGACGTTTCCGAGGTCGAGGACGGGAGCAGCCCCGGCGCTCTGCCGCTCGGTCGCCACCGAAGGCCGCTGGGCCGCCAGCACGCCCGCGAGCAGGGAACTCGAAGCCCCCTCCGCCCGCGCCCGCAGGTCCTCCACGATGCGGCTGATCCGCACCCCCTCGTTGGCAATCCAGTCGATCAGGGTGTCCGGGTCGCCGGGCTGCACGGGCTGCCCGTCACGCCGCAGGGTGCGGCCCTGGGCGTCCTTGCGCGGCACGCCGCTATGGTGCAGGGCCACGACCTCCCAGGCGTCGTTGAAGACGGGGCTGCCGCTCGACCCCGGCGCGGTGTCCGTCTCGTAGTGCAGGAAGTCGGGAAGCAGGTCCACGAGGCGGTTCTCGCGCAGGGCGATCTGCTTGGGCTCGCCGGAAGGGTGCTGGATGATGCTCAGCGCCTCGCCCACCAGCACCTTGCCCACGCTGCCGAAGAGGGGCAGCCACCCGAAGGCCGACGTGTCGCCCCCCACCGCGACGAGCGAATAGTCCAGCGCCTCCGAGGTCAGGAAAAGCGTGTCGGGGTCGAGGTTCAGCGTCACCCGGTCGCGCAGGGTGCCGTCGGGCCGCAGCTCGTAGTCAAACTCGATGACGGCGGTGCGGGCCGTGGCCGCGTCCTCCAGCACGTGGTGGTTGGTGAGCAGGGCACCGGGACCGCACAGCCAGCCTGTCCCGTAGCCCCGCGTCCGTCCCCGGCTGTCGCGCAGCACGACGCGCCCCACCGCCCGCGACGCCGCCCGCGCGAGGTCGAGGTAAGCGACGCCCACCAGATCGTTGGCCCCCAGCACGCGCTCCAGCGGCAGCCGGGTGTCTTCCGGGAGCCGCGCCGCGACCGCCAGCCCATCGGCCTGCCCTTCCGCCACCGCCCGCGCCTCGGGGAGGGGCACGCCCAGGCGGGTCAGGCGGGCTTCCACCCGCGTCTCCGTGTCGGCGGCGAGGGGACCGCCCGCGCTCAGCCGCTCCAGGGTCTGCGCCCGCTCGGGGTCGCGGCGGATGTAGCGGGCCTGCGTCTCGTCGAGCAGCTCACGCGGAATGTCCATGTGGGCCAGGGTAACGGGTGGCGATGGGGAAAACCTCAGTCCTGCCGCCACCCGGCGCGGACACCCGGTTCGTTGACGGCCGTACACCATGCCCGGTAGGGCCACCCGGCCGGGGTCGTCCAACGGCTGAGCAGGCGGCCGGAAGCAGAGCGGAACCTGACCGGATCGCGGCTGTACTCGGCCAATTCCTGGTCCTCGCAGGCGGCCACGGCATCGGGGCTGAAGCGGCGCCCCGTGAGGACCGTCAGGAACTCGGCGGCCAAGCGGTGTCCCTGGGGCGACAGGGTGTTGAGTTCGGTATTGACGATGGGACCCGGCCCGGCAGGCAGATAGAGCCGCGCAGTGCTGACCCACCCGGCGGGCCTCACGCCCACATCCAGCGTCCAGCCGTCCCGCAGCCGGTAGCGGCGGAGGGTGCCGTCGAATGCCCCCACGACATCGCGGGCGTTCTCCCGCACCTCCACCAACTCGCACCCCCACGCCCGGCAAAACGCCGTCTGTGCCACGTCGACCCGCTGGCCGAGCCAGGAGGGAGGCGTCGCCACACCGCCAGCGAGAGCCCCACCACCCAGCAACGCACCCAGCGCCAGCACCGACCGCAAGCGCCCTTTCATCTCCGGCAAGCTACACAAAAAAGGGCCAGGCCACCTGATATAAGTTCCGGTTGAACAGTTACAAAAACTGTTCAACCCGAGCGGAGCGAGTGGGAATAAAACAGTTGCCGGGAAAGGAGTTATTGAACCGGCGCCTTCCCGGTTCGATAACGGATTGGACGGCAACCGTATGACCTGACACCGCCGTGATCCTGAGCAAGGCGCAACCGGGGGCGAGAGGGCTTACCTCAGGGCTTGAATCAGGGCCGCCAGCCCACTGAGCACCGCGCCGAACGCCACGAGGATCGCGGCGAATTCAGCAGGCTTCAGTGGCTTCCGGCGGGGGTTTTTGGTACGCTTTTGCTGGTTAGGCAAAGCGACCACCCCCTTTCCGAAGCGCCCGGATCGTGACTCCGGGCGCTTCCACGCTCCGTCTCGTTGTTCCCCCTCGCTTTTCCCCGGTTGTCATGCGCCCCGTCCCTTACCGGACCTGTCAATGGTAAGCGAAAGCCGGAGCCTCCATACCCGCAAACTCCGGCTGCGGTTCCCGCCGATTACGCCGTCGCCACTTCCCGCACGGGGACACCCAGCACCTCACGCCCGCCGAGGTAAGGGCGCAGGGCGGCGGGCACGCGCACCGTCCCGTCGGCCTGCTGGTGGTTTTCAAGCAGCGGTACCAGGATGCGCGGCGAGGCGATGCCGGTGTTGTTCAGCGTGTGGGCGTACACCAGCCGTCCCGACTCGTCGCGGTAGCGCAGGCCGGTGCGGCGGGCCTGCCAGTCGCCCAGGTACGAGCAGGAGTGCGTCTCGCGGTACTTCTCCTCGCTGGGCACCCAGGTTTCGAGGTCGTACATCAGCACCTTGCCCGCGCCCATGTCGCCCGTGCAGTTCTGCACGACCCGGTAGGGCAGCTCCAACGCCCGCAAGAGCGCCTCGGCGTTTTCCAGAATGCGGGCGAACCAGCCCAGCGCTTCTTCCTCGTCGGCCCGCGTCATCACGTACTGCTCGACCTTGCGGAACTCGTGGACGCGAATCAGCCCGCGCACGTCGCGCCCCGCCGACCCGGCCTCCGAGCGGAAGGCGGCGCTGATGGCGGCGTAGGCGATGGGGAGTTGGTCGCCCGAGAGCTGCTCGCCCGCGTACAGGCTGTTGACCGGCACCTCGGCGGTTCCGGCCAGCATCAGCTCGTCACCTTCCACCTTGTAGACCTGATCCTCGCCGCCAGGGAAGTGACCCGACCCCACGAACGTCTCGGGGCGCACCAGCGCGGTGGTCGAAAGGGGCGTGAGGCCGCGCCCGCGCAGGAAGTCCATGGCGAACATCAGCACGGCCATTTCCAGCATCACCGCGTCGCCCTTGAGGAGATACGAGCGGCTCCCGGACACCCGCGCCACCCGCTCGGGGTCGCTCCACCCCTGGCGCTCCAGCAACTCGACGTGGTCGAGGGGGGTGAAGGCGAACTCGGGCACCTGTCCCTCGCGGCGCAGCTCCACGTTCTCCGAATCGTCCTTACCGACTGGAACGGACGGGTGGGGCAGGTTGGGTACCCGCAGCAGCAGCCCGCGCAGCCGCTCCTCGGCTCCGCGCAGTTCCGGTTCCAACGCCTTCAACTCTTCCCCGAGGTCCTTGCCCTTCTGAATCAGGGCCGGGCGCTCGTCGGGGGACGCCTTGGGGACGAGCTTGGCGTTCGCGTTGCGCTCGGTCTGGAGGGCCTCGACGCGCTGGCGCGAGGCGACGACCTCCCGGTCGAGGTTCAGCAGCTCGCCCAGGTCGAGGGCGACCCCCTTCACCTCGATGGCGTGGCGAACGGCTTCGGGGTTTTCGCGGATGAATTTGAGGTCCAACATCAGTCGGTCTCCACTGTACGCGGGACTCGGACGAAGCCGCCCTCCATCTCGGGGGCGAGGGTCGCCACGACCTCCGGCGCGAAGACTTCACCGGGCACGTCGTCGCGCAGGACGTTGACGAGGGTGACGGGGCGCTGCATCTCCTCCACTCCGGCGGTGTCCACCGCCCGGAGTTGCTCGAAGTAGCCCAGGATGCGGCCGAGGTCGCCGCGCAGGGCTTCCTGTTCCTGGGGGGTGAGGTCCAGCCGCGCGAGGCGGGCGAGGTGCCCCACCTCCCCTGCGTCCAGCGGCGCCGAGCTGACGGGATCAATCATGAACGCGAGTATACGGGCGCTCATGCACGGTCAGCGGCCACGGGCGAGGCTGGAGCCATGACCCGGACCTTCCTCCTGTCTCTGGCCCTGGGCGCGGGTACCCTCGCCGCCGCGCAGAGTGTCAACGCCATTCCCGCCACGCCGCTGAGCGCCCCTACGCAGACAGCCCCGGTGCAGACCCAGACCGCGCCGGAACGCGCCGCCACCTACCCATCGGGCTACACCACCGAGCAGCTTCAGGCGGCGCAGCGGGCGCTGGCAGGGCTGCCCGGCCTGAGTGCGCTGGAACTCGACCCCACCCAGGGCCGCGTGCGCGTGACGGTGGGCACCGCCGTGCAGCGGGTCGCGGTGCTGCAACGGCTGACGCAGGCCGGATTGCCCACGGGTGTGGTGACCTTTGCCCCCAACGCGCCGGGAGCGACGGGCACGGTGACCGAGACGCCGACGCCGGAAGCTCCGGCCAACGACCGCGTCTACCCTTCCGGCTACCGTCTCTCGCAGTTGCAGCAGGCCCAGTCTCTGCTCACTGGTCTTTCCAGTCTCTCGACCGTGGGGGTGAGCGACCGGGGCGTCGTGGAGGTCAACTTCAATCTCTCGGCGACCGACCGCGCCGAAGTGCAGCGCCGCCTGAGCGCGGCGGGACTGCCTGCGGGCATCGTGACGTTCACCGCACCCACGACAAACATCACCACCCCCAGCGTCACCCCCACCCCCGGAGGCCGCGTGAGCGTCACCGAACTCGCCAGCGGCACCAACGCCGCCGTGAACACCCCCGCCGTGCAGGTTGCCAGCACCCAGGCCGCGCTGAATGCCCTGTACCGCGTCGCCTACGGCAACCAGACGGGAACGCCCGCCGTGCCCGCCCTGCGCTCCGGTGAAACGGTGGTCGGCGTCTTCCTGGGGCAGCGGCCCACCGGGGGGTACGGCGTCCAGGTCACGGGCGCCAGCGTTCAGAACGGTGTCCTCACCCTGACGGTGGACATCCGCGCTCCGGGGCCGGGCGCGATCACCACCCAGGCCCTCACCAGCCCCTGGACGTTGGTGCGCGTGCCGGGCACCTTCACCCGCGTGCAACTTGTGAACGTGGCCGGACAGCCGGTCCAACTCGGCACGGGCACCGGCGGCGGCCAGACCCGCTGATCCCCGTCTCCTCCTCCCCCACCCCACCCGCCCCGGCGCGTGGGGTTTTTTGCTGGCGGCTGGAAGCGGGCGGATGAACACTGGCGGCTGGCCCCTCCTCCACCTTTCCCCCGACGCAACCCCCCGCCCACTTCCGGCGTACTGTGGGACATGAGTGCTGACAAGCCCGGCCCCCTGACCCCGCCCGACGCCCTGCTGCAAGCGCCCGAGGCGGTGGCCCCGGTGAAGGCGCAGGAGGCTCCGGAGATGGTGCCTCTCTCGGCCGAGGACCGCACCCGGCTCGACGCGATGGCGCGGGCCTTTGTGGAGGACGTGCTGCACGTCGGAACGCATAGCCCCGACTTCAAGCGTAAGCTCGACGCGGTGCATGACCTCGGCGTGCCGGAGCAGCGGGCGGCGGCGCAGGTGTCCAGCCGGATGCTGGAGCGGCCCCTGCGGGCGACCAAGGCAGGCTCGCTCGCCGAGGGCAGCGACATCCTGAAGGGCCTGACCGACCTGCGGCGCACGGTGGAAGACCTCGACCCCGGCCGCACGCCCACCGCGCGGGGCTTTCTGCGCAAGCTGCCGGGCGGGCGCAAGGCCGTGAACGCGATGGACCGCTACCAGAGCGCCCAGAGCCACCTCAACGCGATTCTGGAAACGCTCTACCGCTCGCAGGACGAGCTGCGGCGCGACAACGCCAGCATCGAGACGGAAAAGGTCCACCTCTGGGAAACCATGCAGAAACTGCGCCAGTACGCCCACGTGGGGACGGCGGTGGACGAGGCGCTCACCACGCGGCTGCACACCCTGGAGCAGACCGACCCCGAAAAGGCCCGCGTGGTGCGCGAGGAGCTGCTGTTCGCGGTGCGGCAGCGGGTGACGGACCTGCTCACGCAACTCGCGGTGGCGATCCAGGGCTACCTCGCCCTCGACCTCGTGCGGCGCAACAACCTTGAACTGATCAAGGGGGTGGACCGGGCGACCACCACGACGGTGAGTGCGCTGCGGACCGCCATCATGGTCGCGCAGGCGCTGGGGACCCAGCAGGCGGTGCTGGGGCAGGTCACGGCGATCAACGACACCACCGGCAAGATGATCGGGTCGACCGCCAGCCTGCTGCGCCAGCAGTCCACCGAGATTCAGCGGCAGGCGGGCAGCGCGACGGTGGACCCGCAGGTCATCCAGAACGCCTTCCGCGAGGTCTATGGGGCGCTCGACGCCATCAGCACCTACCGCACCCAGGCCCTCGACCGCTTCCGCGACACCATCCAGGTGCTGGGGCGTGAAGTCTCGCAGGCCCAGACCTACCTCGACCGCGAGCGCCAGACGGCCGCGCGGGACGTGGCGCAGGGGCTGAACGTGACGGAGAAGGGCGACCTGAAGTTGTGAGGGACCGCTGGAAGCTTGCCCTGGTCCTGCTGATCTTGATTCTCGGCATCGTGAGGGCCTCGGAAACGTTCAACGACTGGCAGGCGGGCGAGTCCTGGGTCTTCAATGCGGTGCTGAGCGTGGTGTACCTGATCGGAGCTGGAGTCATGATCTGGCGTGAAAGCCGGGGGCGGGGGTGAACATCCGCACCGAACTGCTGCGCCGTCTGGCTGACCGCTTGGAAGCCCAGCCCCCCGCCCCCGTCCTGCGCGTGGCCGTGGACGGCGTGGACGGCGCGGGCAAGACGACCTTCGCGGACGAGCTGGCCGAAGTTCTGCAGGCGAGAGGCCAAACCGTCATTCGAGCCTCGATAGACGGCTTTCACGCTCCCAGGGCCGTGCGCTACCGCCGGGGGCGCACCTCGCCGGAGGGGTTTTACCGGGATTCCTACGACCTTGCGGGACTGCGGTCGGCACTGCTGGACCCGCTGGGGCCGGGTGGGTCGGGGCGCTACCGAACGGCGATCTTCGACCACACCACCGACTCACCCGTGCATCAATCGGAGGAGGTCGCCCCTCCCGGCAGCCTCCTGATTCTCGACGGCCTCTTTCTGCATCGCCCAGAACTGCGGGACGTGTGGGACGACTCGGTCTTCCTGCGCGTCCCCTTCGGGGTGTCGGTGCCGCGTGGGGCGGCGCGGGGGCCGGGGTACGGTTCGCCCGACCCTCACGCGGAGTCCAACCGGCGCTACGTGGAGGGGAATCGCCTGTATTTCCGCGAGGCCGACCCGGAGGGGCACGCGGGCGTGGTGGTGGACAACACCGATCTGGCCGCGCCCTTCTTCGTGCGGCTCTCACCTGTGGGCATTCCGGGTGAGGGCACTGCCCCAGCCGGGTAAAGCGAGTCGGGGTGGCGAGGACCGGGCCGCCTGTCCAGAATCGGGGCGAGGTCCGACATGTCCTATCCCCTTTTCCTGAACCGCCGGGACGCGGGCGAGCAGCTCGCCGCCCGGCTGCGCGAGCGGGGTCCCTGGCCGGACGCCACCGTGCTGGCCCTCCCGCGTGGGGGCGTCCCCGTGGGCGCGGAGGTGGCGCGGGCGTTGGGGGCTCCGCTCGACGTGTTTCTGGTCCGCAAACTGGGTGTGCCCGGTTACGAGGAGGTGGCGATGGGCGCGGTCGCCTCCGGGGGCGTGCGCTACCTGAATGGCGACCTGATTCGCCGCGCGGGGGTCAGGCCGGACGCGATTGAGGCGGTCGAGGCCCGCGAACGCGCCGAACTCGCCCGGCGGGAGCAGGTGTACCGGGAGGGCCGAACTCCCGTTCCCGTCACCGGTCGCACCGTGATCCTCGTGGACGACGGCATCGCGACCGGGGCGACCCTGCGGGCGGGCTTGCAGGCGCTGCGTGCCCTCTCCCCCACCCGCGTCGTCGTGGCCGTGCCCGTCGCCCCACCCGAGACGGCCCGCGCTCTGGAAGCTGAGGCCGACGAGGTGGTCTGCCTCCACACCCCGCCCGACTTCATGGCGGTGGGGCAGTTCTATCGCGACTTCGCCCAGACGACCGACGACGAGGTGCGCGAGGCCCTGACCCGCGCCGCCCGCCCCCAGGAGTGACCATGACCGACCCTCTCCAAACCGCCGCCCGGCCGCTGACCGGCGCCTCCCACGACTACGACGCTCTGCTGGAGCGCATCGGGGAGGCCCGCTTCGTCCTGATCGGGGAAGCCTCGCACGGCACCCACGAGTTCTACCGCGAGCGGGCACGGCTGACCCGGCGGCTGATCGAGGAGAAGGGCTTTACCGCCGTCGCCGCAGAAGCCGACTGGCCCGACGCCTACCGGGTGGGCCGCTGGGTGCGCGGCCAAGGGGACGACGGGAACGCAATAGAGGCCCTGAGCGACTTCACCCGCTTCCCCCGCTGGATGTGGCGCAACGAGGATATGGCCGGGTTCGCCCGCTGGCTGCGCGATCACAACGCGCGACACCCAGGACGGGAGGCGGGCTTCTACGGTCTCGATCTCTACAGCCTGCACCGCTCGGTCGCGGAAGTGGTGCGCTATCTGGAAGGGGTGGACCCCGAGGCGGCGGGCCGCGCCCGGAGGCGCTACGCCTGCTTCGACCACTTCGGGGACAACCCGCAGGCCTACGGGTACGCCACCGAATACGGCCGCCAGGAACCCTGCGAGGACGCCGCCGTTGCGCAACTCCTCGAACTCCAGCGCCGCGGGCCGGACCCCGCTCACGGGCCGCTGGGGGGCGACGAACTTTTCTACGCCGAGCAGAATGCCCGCCTCGCCAAGAACGCCGAGAGCTACTACCGCTCCATGTTCCGGGGCCGCGAGGAATCGTGGAACATCCGCGACTCGCATATGGCGGAGACATTGGGGGCGCTGGTCGAACTCGGTGAAGCGCAGGGGCGACCGCAGAAGGTCGTCGTTTGGGCGCACAACTCGCACTTGGGGGATGCCCGCGCGAGCGAGATGGGGTGGGCGCGGGGCGAGCACAACCTCGGGCAGCTCGTGCGCGAGCGGTGGCCCCTTGAAACCTTCATCCTTGGGCAGACCACCCACCACGGCCACGTGACCGCCTCGGACGACTGGGACGAACCCGCCCGCACCAAGCGGGTGCGGCCCGGCATAAAGGGCAGCCTGGAAGAGCGGCTGCACGCGGTCGGCGGCGACTTCTGGCTGGACCTGCGGGCGCCGGACGTGGCCGACGTGCTGGACGAGGAGCAACTTCAGCGCTTCATCGGCGTGATCTACCGCCCCGAGACCGAGCGCTGGAGCCACTACGTCCACACCCGCCCGGCGCGGATGTACGACGCCCTCCTGCACTTTGACCGGACGACGGCGCTGGTGCCGCTGGACGCGACCTCCGGGGTGGAGGACGAAGGGGAAGTGCCCGACACCTTCCCGGCCGGGCTGTAGGGGTCAGCCTCCCCGCGCCTCCACCTCGGCCTGCTTCTCGCCCCAGGCGGTCATCTTCGCCTCCAGTCGGACTTCCAGGTCGTGCGCGGCCTGCCCCAGCGCCACGAAATCGGCGTCGGGGGCGGCGGCGGCGAGGGCAGCCTGGGCCTCCTCCAAGTCGGCCTCCAGTCGGGCGATGTCGGCTTCGATCGCCTCCACTTCGCGCTTGAGGTGCCATAGGCCCTTGCCCTTCGGAGCGGGTGCAACCCCTGGCTTCGGCGTGGGTTTGGATTCCTCCACCACAGCGGGTCGGTGCTTTTCACGGTAATCGGCCCAGCCGGGGTACTCGTAGAAGTGCCCGTCTTCGATCAACCAGATGCGGTCGGCCAGGCCCTCGATAAAGGCGCGGTCGTGGCTCACCATGAGGAGGGTGCCGGAGTAGGCCGTGAGCGCGTCCTCCAGCGCCTCGACCATCTCCATGTCGAGGTGGTTGGTCGGCTCGTCGAGGACGAGGAGGTTGTGGTCCTCCTGCGCGAGCTTGAGGAGGGCCAGCCGCGCCCGCTCGCCGCCCGAGAGGATGCGGGCCTGCTTGTCGTGCTGGTCGTAGGGAAAGAGGAAGGTGCCCAGCAGGTTGTGGGCCTCGAAGTCCTTTTGCACGTACTCGCGGGCCACGTCATAGAGGGTCTGGGAGGGGTCCACCCCGCGCAGCGCCTGATCGTAGTAGCCCACGCTGACGCGGGCACCCGTCAGCACCCGGCCGCGCGGGTCGTCGGAGGGGTCCATGCCCAGCAAGGCCCGCAGCAGGGTGGTCTTCCCTGCCCCGTTGCGCCCGATGATCGCCACCCGGTCGCCCCGGCGAAGCTGCACATTCACGTCCTCGAACAGGGTACGGCCCCCCAAGCGGCGGGTGAGGTGCCGGGCGTCGAGCACCACGTCGCCGCTCTCGGGCGCGTGGAAGGTGATGCGGGTGGTGCGTTCCTCGGGGGGCGGGGCGCTCGTGGCGCGGGCCTGCATCCGGTCCACGCGGGCCTGCATCGCCTTGGCGCGGCGGGCGAGCTTGCTCATCCCCAGGCCCCAGATTTTCATGCGGTCGGCGCTGGCCTGGAGGGAGGCGATCTGCCGAGCGTCCTGCGCGTGCTGCGCGGCCTGCTGCTCCTGTTCGGCGGCCAGCGTCTCGCGGAAGGTGGTGTAGCCGCCCTTGTACACGCTCAGCCCACCGCTGCGCAGGTAAGCCGTTTCATTGGTCACGGCGTCGAGGAAGGCGCGGTCGTGGCTGATGACCAGCACCGCGCCGGGGTAGCGCGAGAGGAAGCCCTCCAGCCACTCCACCATCACGATGTCGAGGTGGTTGGTCGGCTCGTCGAGGAGCAGCACGTCGGGGTTTTCCACCAGCAGCGCGGCCAGGCCCAGGCGGGTGCGCTCGCCGCCGGACAGCCCCACCACCGGGTCGTGTTCACGGCCCCGGAAGCCGAAGGCCAGGGTGACGGCTTCCTTGCGGCTGCGGCGCTCGAATCCGCCCCGTCGGACGTAGTGCTCCAGCACGGCCTCGTGGTGCAGGACGCTTTCAGGGGTGCCGCTCGCCATCGCCTCTGCCGCCTCACTCAGCTCGGCCTCCAGCGCGTCGAGGTCGTGGAAGGCAGCTTCCAGCACGCTGTCCACAGTCGCCTCCGGCGGAAAGGTGGGATCTTGCTGAAGCGCACGCACGCGCACCCCCGGTGCCCGGCGCACGGTGCCGCCGTCGGGCCGGGCCTCGCCGGTCAGTAGGCGCAGCAAGGTGCTCTTGCCCGCCCCGTTGCGGCCCACCAACCCCACCCGGTCACCGGGCTGCACGGCGAAGGTGATCTCCGACAGCACGGTGAGGGGGCCGTATTCCTTGGTGGCGTCCTGCAAGGCGACAAGCACGGCGGGCAGTATAGGGCGGGCTTCCCACGGGCGCGGTCCTTCGTGGTGTTTTGCCGGGTGCCCGGCGGAGGTGACCCGGTAGACTGGCCGGGTGAGTCTGCCACCCGTGCCCCGCCCCTCCCTGCCTCTCCGCACGGCCCTGCTCGCGGCGCTGCTGGGACCGGCGGCGGACGCGGCTTCCGGCCCCTCCCCCCTCGTCAAGGCCGAGCAGCTTCAGGGCCGTGCCGAAACGCTGACCGGTGGGCGATGGGTGCCCCTGCGGGTACCCGCGACGGTCACGGCAGGCCTGCGGACAGGGGGCGACGGCGCGGTGTGGACCACCCTTCGCAATGGGACGACGGGGAAACTGCTTCTCGGCCCGGCTTCGCGGCTGCGGGTGACGGGCGGGCGGGCCGAGCTTCAGGAGGGCCGCTTCCTGCTGCTGGGGCCGCTGAACCTGACCGCGCTGGGGCAACCCTTGACGCTGGACGCGGGGGCGCAGGCACGCGCCGACCTGGGCGTGGGGGGCCTTAAGCGGGTCGCGGTGCTGGCGGGTGGGGCGCGGGTGACGGTCGCGGGCAAGGCCACGCGGCTAAAGGCCGGGCAGGCCGTCGCGCTGGGCACGGGCCGGGTGACCGCCTTCCGGGAGGAGGAGGCCCCCTGGTACGCCCCCCGGCTGACGGGCACCGGACGGGCCAGCGTGCAGGCCACGCGCGGCCCGGTGTACGTCACGGCGGGCGGCACGCGCACGGTCGCGCGGGTGGGGACGGCGCTGGAGCCCGGCACCCGGCTGAGCACCGGGGCGGGCGCCTGGGCCGAGGTGGGCTTCCTGGGCGGCGGGTACCTGCGGCTTCAGGAGAACAGCGAGCTGACGGCCACGCCGGGGCCGGAGGCGGGCACGACCACCCTGGGCCTGCTGCGGGGGCAGGCTTGGAACGTGGTCCGCAGCGGGGCGGGGCAACCCGCGCTGGTGGGGAGCGGGTTGCGGGGCAGCGCCTTTGCGGTGGGGGTCACCGGCCTGCGGAAGACCTTCGGGGTGTTCGCGGCGGCGACTGGGAATGCGGCGACCCCCCTGCCCAACGCGGCACTGGACGCGCAGGCGCAGACGCCCCTCGTCCTGCGGCTGGACCCGGTGAGCAGCCCGGCGCGGTCCCTGACCCTGGGAGTGACCACCCAGCCCGGCGCCACCGTGAGTGCCGTGGTGGGAAGCCGGGTGCTGGCGCTCGCACCCGTGGCCGGGCAGCCGGGCCGCTTCCAGCTCTCCGGGGGCAGCCTCCCCGAGGGCGAGGCGCGGGTGGAGGTCCGGGCCGACTGGCGCGGGCAGCGGCGCACCCGGCGGGTCACGATCGTCGTGGACCGCACGCCGCCTGGCCTCGCCGGGCTGCGGGCCGAGCGCGAGGGGAGGCTGCTGCGCGTGACAGGCACCCTGCGCGACCTCGGCACCGCCCAGAGCCGCGCCGGACGCCTCACGCTCACGCTGCGGCTGGGCACCGAGACCCAGACCCGCCGGGTGGCCGTGGGGCCGTCCGGGGTGGCGGTGATAGACCTCCCCCTCCCCGCCCCACCGGACGGCACCCCGGTGCGGGTCACCGTGCGCGACGAGGCCGGAAACGAGGCGTATGCGGTCCTTCCCTGAGCGCGGCCGGGGAGGCGGGGAACGGCCCCTCTCCCGACTGACGGTTCCTGCTGCCGCGCTGCTGGGGCTGGGGGTGGGGCTGCTCTTTCCGCAGAACGGGCGGCTGTGGGACAGCCTCAACCGCGCCCTCCCCGCGCCCCCGGACGGGCGGGTGGTGGTCGTGGGGGTGGACGACACCTCGCTGCGCGACTACGGCCCCCCCACCGTCTGGCCCCCCGAGCTGTACGCGCAGGCCCTGAATACGCTGGATCAGGCGGGCGTGCAGACGGTGGGCCTGGACCCCCGGCTCTCGGCGCTGGCGCGGACGCCGGACCTCGCCTGGGTGTTCGCCCGACCCAACGTGGTCCTGTCGAGCACGCCCGGCGAACCGCTCGCACCCCTGGAAGGCCAGCGCCTTCCCACCGGCGTGGTGACCCTGGACCCCGACGCGAGTGGGGTGGTACGGCGCTTCCGGACAGCCTACCCCGACCCCTCGGGCGAGTTGCTGCCCAGCTTCTCGCGCCAGCTCGCCGTGAGCGCGGGGCAGACGGTGCCGCTTGACCCCCAGCCCCGGCTGCTGCGGCAGTTTCGGCGTGACGCCAGCCGCCTCGCCGCCATCCCCTTCCGGGACGTGGTGAACGGCAACGTGCGCTTCGGAGACCTCCAGGGGCGGGTGGTGATCCTGGGGGTCACGGCCGCCAGCGAGCCGGACACCACCCTGCTCGACCCCGCCGGACAGCCCACTCCGTTGCCCGTGCTGCAGGCCCAGGCCGTGTCCACCCTGCTCGCGCCGCCCCCCACCCGGCTGCCGGGCTGGCTGGTCGTCCTGCTCGCGGTCGCGGCGGCGGCACTGGCCGCGTGGCTGGGCGGGCTGTGGGGCTTCAGCATCGCGCTGGGCACGCTGGGGCTGGCGGCCCCGCTGTGGCTGGTCAACCTGTGGTTCCCCGGCGTGACCGTCTCGGTCGCCGCGATTCTGGGCATGGCGCTCGTCGCGCTGGAACGCTGGTGGACCCTCCGGACGCTGGGCACCCGCGATCCGCTCACCGGCATGGGCAACCGCCTCGCCTTTACCCGCGCCGTCGAGCACCGCTGGCCGGGCCGCGCCGGGCGCCCGCTGGGGCTGCTGCTGGTGGACCTCAGCGGGTTCCGGGCCGTGAACGAGAAGTACGGGCGCGGCGCCGGGGACGAGGTGCTGCGGGACCTCGCCGCCCGCCTCCAGGCCCAGAAGCGCCGGGGCGACCTCGTCTTCCGCTGGGGACCCGACGAGTTCGCCGTGCTGCTCGACAACGTCGGTCCTGCCGAGATCGGCATTCTCTCGGACAACCTGACCGCCTCGCTGGACGGCCTGAGCTACCGCGACCTCCCCCTGCGGGCCTCGGTGGGGGCGGCGACCACCAGCCCGGAGACCTCCACCCCCGCCGATCTGCTGGAAGCGGCCAGCCGCAGCCGCTACCGGATGAAGTACGGGCAGGCGCAGCGGGAGTAGACGCCAATATAAGGAAGAGGAGCGAAGGCATCTGCTTTCGCTCCTTCCTCTTGGTGACTTCCTTACCTCCCCGCCAGCAGCTCCCAGATCGCCGGGTCCGCCACCCAGCCGTACCACAGGTTGGGCAGCAGCCCCAGCACGGTGATTCCGGCGACGCCCAGCGCCACCGTCAGGTTGGTCGCCGGGCGCTGGCCGTGCGCGTACTCGCGGGCGGGGGTGCGGTCGGGCATGAACAGCAGCATGGCCGGGCGCAGGTAGTACACCAGCGCAGCCACGCTTGCCAGCACCGCGAGAATGCTCAGCCAGACGTACCCGTTCTGGAAGGCCGCCTGGAACGCGAGGTACTTGCCGAAGAAGCCCGCGAAAGGCGGCAGTCCCGCGAGGCTGGCGAGGCACACCGCCAGCGCGATGGCGTAGCCGGGGTGCCGGTAGTACAGTCCGCGCAGGTCGTTAATCTCCATGCCCGCTTCCGTCCGTTGCAGCGCCGCGACCACCGCCAGCGCCGCCGCCGTCATCAGCGTGTAGATCAGCAGGTAGTAGCCCAGCGCCGCGCCGCCCAGCCCCGGCGTGCCCAGCAGGGTCATCGCCACGAAGCCGGTGTGTGCCACCGCCGAGTACGCCAGCATCCGCTTGAAGTTGTTCTGAAACAGCGAGGCCGCGTTGCCGACAATCAGGGTCGCCGCGATCAGGATCTGCAGCGCCGAGGCCCAGAAGGGCGCGTTATGCAGCGCCCCGCCGAACACGCGCAGCATCCCCGCGAAGGCCGCGACCTTCACCACCGTGCTCAGGAAGAGGCTGACCGAGGTGGGCGCCCCGGAATACACGTCGGGCGTCCACTGATGGAAGGGGGCCAGCGCCACCTTGAACCCGAAGCCCGCCAGCAGCAGCAGCGCCCCGCCCACGAGGAGGCCGAGATTGCCGGGCGTCAGGCCCGCCGTGGCTTCCGCGATGCCCCCGTAGCTCAGGCTGCCCGTCGCCCCGTACACCAGTGCGAGGCCGTAGATCAGGATCGCGCTGCCCACCGACCCCAGCAGGAAGTACTTCAGGCCGGATTCCTCGGCACGGCGCGAGTCCTGCAGGGTCGCCAGCACGTAGCTCGCCAGGCTCATGACCTCCAGCCCGATCAGCATCACGATCAGGTCGCCGGAGAAGGCGATCAGCAGCGTGCCCGTGATCGCGTACATCAGCATCGCGTCGAATTCGGGAAAGCTCACGCGGGCGCGGTAGGCCGTGTCCAGGCTCACCAGCAGGGTCATCACGCTGCCCACCACGATGGTCAGGCCCAGCAGGATGGCGGCGTTGTCGGCTTGCAGGCCGCCGCCGAACGCGGTCGCGGGAAGTTCGCCGGGGCCGCTCCACAGCAGGCCCATCGCCAGGCCGCTGAGAATCAGCAGCGCGAGGTTGATGTAGGTCAGGGTGCGCCGGGGCAGGTGAAAGCCCAGCACCGTGCTGGACACGGCCCCCGCCAGCACCAGCAGGATGGGCAGCAGCGGCGCGAGGGCGATATCAGGGGCCGTGAGCATTCAGCTTCCTCCCAGGGCAGAGAGCACCCCGCGCACGGCGGGTTGAATCAGGTTCAAGGCCGGGGCCGAGTACACCCCGAACAGGACGGCGACGGCCAGCGGGATGCCCAGCACCAGCCACTCGGTCTGCCGCAGGTCCGCGACCCGCACCGACCCCAGCGGGCGCCCCTGCCAGAAGGTCGTCTGGAAGGCCGTCAGCGCGTAGGCGGCGGCGGCGATGGTGGAGAGTCCGGCAATAAAGGCCAGCCACGGCGCGACCTGATAGGCCCCCAGCAGCACGCTGAATTCCCCGATAAAGCCTGCCAGCCCCGGCACCGCGATGGAGGCGAACCACAGCGCCATCGTGAGGCCGCTCAAGGCCCCCGCCTGCGTCATCACGCCGCCCACGCGGGTGTCCACGCTGCCGATGCGCTCCTGCAACATCCCCACACCCAGGAACAGCGCCCCGGTGTACACGTTCTGAAAGGCCAGCAGGTACAGCGCCCCCACGGTGGCCGTCTCGTTCAGGCTGAAAATGCCCAGCCCCACGATGCCCATGTGGGATAAGCCCGCGTAGGCCAGCAGCCGCTTCCAGTTCGTCTGCCGGAAGGCGATCCAGGCCCCGTACAGGGCGGTGAAGGCCGCGAGCGCCATCAGCACCGGGCGCAGTTCCAGCGAGGCTTCTGGGAAGAGGGGCAACGCGAAGGCGAACAGCCCATAGCCGCCCACCTTGTACAGCGTGCCCATCAGGTCGGGGATGCCGCTGGCGTGGTTCTGCTCGTGAAAGTCGGGGAGCCAGGCGTGCAGCGGCCACAGCGGGAGCTTGACCGCCATCGCCGCGAGGAAGCCCAGGTACAGCCACGTCTGCGCGGCGCCCTCCACCGGGTTGGCGACGAGGTCGCGCAGGGCGAAGGTCGGGCTGCCTCCGTAATAGCGCACCCCGATGATGGAGAGCAGCATCAGCAGGCTGCCCAGCAGCGTGTACGCCGCGAACTTGACGAGCGCCCGCATCCGTCCCGGCCCGCCGTAGATCGCCAGCATCAGCAGCGAGGGCAGCAGCGCCGCCTCAAAGAACACGTAGAACAGCACGAGGTCGCGGGCCGCGAACAGGCCCAGCAGCGCCGACTCCATCGCCAGCACCAGCGCGAGCATGGTGCCGGGGTTCTCGATCCGGCGGGCCGCGTAGATCACGGCCACCAGCGTCATCAGCGCGGTGATCAGCGCGAGGGCGAGGCTCGGCCCCGCGAGTTCCACCGAGTAGGTCGCGCCCAGCGCTGGAACCCAGGGGACGCTGGAGAGCGCCGCTCCCCCGTCGCGCCACAGCCACAGGCCCAGGCCCAGGGTGAGCGCGGCGACAAAGCCCGCCACCTCCTCGCGCCACGTGCGCGGCGTGACGAGCAGCAGGAGGGCGCCCAGCAGGGGCAAGAAAATCATCAGGTGAATCACGCGCCGCCTCCAATCGTCCGCAGCGCCCAGTAGCCCAGCAGCAGGGCCGTGCCCAGCAGCATGGACACCGCGTAGGTCCGCACGAAGCCGCTCTGCCAGCGCGAGAACAGCCCGCCGGGGGCCGCGCTGTTGCGGGCCACACCCGACAGCGTGCCGTCCACGCCCCGGTCCACCGCGTCCAGCCCGGCGGCGAGCGCCCGGCTCGGGGCCGCGACCAGCCCGTCATACACCCGGTCGAGGTACAGCGCGTTCGTGCTCGCCGCCCCCAGTGGCCCGGAGGCCAGGTTGCGGCGGCGGTGCTCGGAGTAAGCCCACAGCAGCCCACCCACCCCGGCGGCCACGGCCAGGATCGTCAGCAGCCACTCGGTCGCCACCGGAATCTCGTGGGCGTGAACCGGAATCGCCCGGCCCAGGTAATCGTCGAAAGCGTGGCTGCCCCCCAGAAAGGTCGGCACGTTGAGGAAGCCGATCAGGGTGGCTCCCGCCGCCAGGATGCCCAGCGGCACCTTCATCAGGCCATCGGCCTCGTGGGGGTGCGCCACGTTGCCCCGGTATTCGCCGCGCCACACCAGGAAGTACCAGCGGCCCATGTAGTAGGCGGTCAGGAAGGCCACGCCCAGCCCGATCACGTAGAGCCCCGGACTCGCTTCAAAGGCGGAGACCAGAATCGCGTCCTTGGAGAAAAAGCCGCTCCAGATGGGAATCCCGGCAATCGCCAGCACGCCCATCAGCGCGGTGATATGCGTGAAGGGCATGAACTTGTGCATCCCGCCCATGCGCCGCACGTCCTGCTCCTCGTGCAGCGCGTGAATCACCGCGCCCGCCGAGAGGAACAGCAAGGCCTTGAAAAAGGCGTGCGTCAGCAGGTGGAACACGCCCGCCGAGTACGCGTGCAGGCCCACGGCCATGAACATGTACCCGAGCTGCGAGACGGTGGAGTACGCCAGAATCTTCTTGATGTCGTGCTGGTTGAGCGCCGAGAGTGCCCCGTACAGCGCGGTCAGGCCACCGACCCAGGCCACCCAGGTGGACGCATTCGGCGCGAGGTCGTACAGGAAGTGGCTGCGGGCGATCAGGTACACGCCCGCCGTGACCATCGTGGCCGCGTGGATCAGCGCGGAGACCGGCGTGGGACCCGCCATCGCGTCGGGCAGCCAGGTCGTCAGCGGCAACTGGCCCGACTTGCCCACCGCGCCCACCAGCAGGAAGAGGCAGGCGAGTTCGATTCCAGCCACCGCGACCTGTGCTCCCTCCACCCGCTGCGCCAGCTCGGGAATCACCAGCGTGCCGTACAGCTTGTAGATCAGGAACATCCCCAGCATGAAGCCGAGGTCCCCGATGCGGTTCATGATGAAGGCCTTGCGGGCGGCGTTGGAGTTCGCCACGCCCTCGCGGTCGCTGGCCTCGCGCACATCCTTCTGGGACGCCTCCGAGTTGCGCCCCGAGAACCAGAACCCGATCAGGAGGTAGGAGGCCATGCCCACCCCCTCCCAGCCCACGAACATCAAAGGGTAGGAGTCGGCCAGCACCAGAATCAGCATCATCGCCACGAAGAAGTTCAGGAACGCGAAGAAGCGCGTGAACGCCCGGTCGTGGCCCATGTAGCTCACCGAGTACAGGTGAATCAGGAAGCCCACGCCCGTGATGATCAGGGCCATCAGCGCGGAGAGCTGGTCGTACCAGAAACCGACCGCCAAGTTCGCGTTGAGTGCCATATTGGGCAGCCACGTCCACAGCACCTCGCGGGCGGGCTCGTCGCCCTGACCGAGGTAGCGCATCACGGCGATGACGAAGCTCGCCAGCACCGTGCCGGACGCGAGCCAGCCGCCCGCCTTGCCGGGAAAGAGGCGGGGAAAGAGCATCAGCAGCGCGAAGCCGATCAGGGGCAGCAGGGGAAGCAGATACAGGGGCACGCGCACTCAGCCTCTCAGGCCAGCAAGCTCGTCCACGTTGGTGGTCTCGCGCTTGCGGAAGATGGCGACGATGATGGCGAGGCCGATGGCGACCTCGGCGGCGGCCAGCGTCATCACGATGAAAACGGCCGTCTGCCCGGCGAGGTCGCCCCACGACCGGGCAAAGGCCACCAGCGCGAGGTTGGCGGCGTTCAGCATCAGCTCGACACTGAGGAAGATCATGATCGCCGTGCGGCGGGTCAGCACCCCGATCATCCCGATGGCGAAGAGCAGCCCCGAGAGGGCCACGTAGTAGGCGGTCGGTGCCAGGTCCATCAGGCCCTCACCCCGCCTTCGGGCGCGGTGCGTTCGGGCGCCTCGCCGGGCAGGGCCACGCCCTCGGCATCGGTCAGCCCGTCGGGCTGGGGCACGGGCCGCTTGACCAGCGCCACCGACCCCACGATGGCGACCAGCAGCAGGATGCTCACCGCCTCGAAGGGCAGCAGGAAGCGCGTCAGCAACGTCTCGCCCACCGCGCCCGCCGTGCCGCCGCGCAGCACCGCTGCGCTTTCAGCGAGGGGCCGGGGATCGCGGTAGGAGAAAGCGATAATCGCCAGCGCTCCCGCCAGAATCACCCCGCCGAGGCCCGCCAGTTCGCGCACGAAGGGTACCGGGTCGCGCCCGGTGATGGGCTGGTTGGCGCCCAGCAGCATGATCACGAAGAGAAACAGCACCAGGATCGCCCCGGCGTACACGATGACCTGCACCGCCGCCAGAAAGGACGCGCTGAGGCTGGCGAAGAGCCCCGCCACGCTCAGCAGGGTGCCCACCAGCCCCAACGCCGCGTGAACGGCGTTGCGGGCCGCGACCGTAATCACCGCGCCGACGAGGGCGAGCGCCCCCAGGAGGATGAAGGCGATCATGGCTGCCCCCCGGCCGGAGTGAAGTTGAGGTTCGTTGCCTGCGTCATGTCGGGTACTCCACCCCTTCCAGTTCCTTGCGGGCGCCGCCCTCCACCCGGAAGCCCCGGCGCAGGGGCTTGCCGGTGCGGGCAGCCTCGCGGCGCTGCGGCAAGGAGCCGTCCACGCCGACGAGCATGTCTTCCTTGCCGTACACGAGGTCGCGGTAGCGGTAGTCGGCCATCTCGAACTCGTTGCCCAGCACCACCGCCCCCGTCGGGCAGGCTTCCTCGCACAGCCCGCAGAAGATGCAGCGCAGCATGTTGATCTCGTAGACCTTCGCGTAGCGCTCGCCGGGGCTGGTGGGGTTGAGGGGATCATTCTCGGCCGCCTCCACGTAGATCGCGTAGGCGGGGCAGACGGCGGCGCACAGCGAGCAGCCGATGCACTTTTCCAGCCCCGTGCCGGGGTGCCGGGTCAGCACGTGCCGTCCCCGGAAGCGCGGCTGGAGGGTGGCCCGCTCCTCCGGGTAGCTCACGGTCACGGGCTTCTGAAACAGCTTGCCCAGGGTCACGCCCATGCCCTTGGCGATGTCGAGCACGCTCATGGCTTCCTCCTCCTTCGGGTGGAGAGGACCATCAGTCCCCTCCCAGCGGCCGCGCGGGCAGCGTGTCGTCCGCGCCCCGGCGTCCAGTCGGTTTGTTCCACAGCCCGCGCACCCGGTCGCTTAGGGCGAACAGCGCCAGCAACCCCAGCAGGCTGAGTCCCGCCAGCGGCCACAGCCCCAGGTCCCGCGCGAAGGCGAGGTAGGCGGCAGTCAGCATGGTGTTGGCGAGCGCGAGCGGCAGCAGCAGCTTCCAGCCGAAGCGCATGAGTTGGTCGTAGCGGAAGCGCGGCAGCGTGGCCCGCACCCAGATGAACAGGAAGAGGAAAAAGGCGATCTTGACAACCAGCCAGATGATCGGCCAGCCCGAGATGCCGGGAATCAGCCCTTCCAGGAAGACCGGCCCCCGGTACCCGCCGAAAAAGAGGGTCGCCATGATGGCCGAGGCCGTGATCATGTTGACGTACTCGGCCATCTGGAAGAGCGCCCACTTGATCGCGGAATATTCGGTGAGGTAGCCCGCCACGAGTTCCTGCTCGGCTTCCGGCAGGTCGAAGGGGGTGCGGTTGGTCTCCGCGAAGGAGGACACCAGAAAGAGGGCAAAACCCAACGACTGAAACAGGATCATCCAACCGTTGGCGGCCTGCCACTCCACGATATTCGGAAAGGCGGTGCTGCCCACCAGCATCAGCAGGCCCAGGATGCTCAGGCCCATGCCGAGTTCGTAGGAGATCATCTGGGCGCTGGAACGCAGGCCGCCTAGGATGGGGTATTTGGACCCGGACGCCCAGCCCCCCAGGAAGATGCCGTACACGCCCATCGACGTGATCGCCAGCAGCGCGAGGATGCCCGCGTCGAGCTGGTAGACCCACGGGTCCTCCCCGAACAGCGAGCCCGCCGGACCCGCCGGGATGCCCCCGAAGGCGGTCAGCGCCATCCCGATGGCGACGATGGGCGCCACGGTGTAGACCAGCTTGTCGGCCAGTGTGACGCGCAGGTCTTCCTTGAAGATGCTCTTGACCGCGTCGGCCAGGGGTTGCAGGAGGCCGCCCGGCCCCACCCGGTTCGGGCCGTGGCGAATCTGCATCCGGGCGAGCAGCCGCCGCTCGATCAGGGTCATGTAGGCGAAGGTGGTCAGCAGCGCGAGGGCGACGAGCACGCCCTTGAGCAGCGTGATCAGCAGTGTGGCGAGCCAGTCGGGCATCAGTCGTCTCCTCCCGGCTGCGGCGAGGGCGCCATCGGCAGTTCCCACAGCTCGGTGCGGGCCTCGCGGCCCAGGACGCCGCTGCCCCGGCGCTCCGGGCGCGGCACCATGCGCGGCTTCCAGAGTTGGGGCGTATAGGCCAGCTCGGTGGCCGCGTCCTGCGGGGGCCGGGGCGGTTGAAGGACACCACCTGCGGGCACGTCGGCCAGCCGCAGTCCGTAGCGGCCCTCCAGCCACGTCTGGGCTCCGCGCAATCCGCGCACCGGGGGCCGGAGGCCCAGCGCCTCGGCCACCGCTACGAGGGCGCGAATCAGGTCGGCCCCCTCGCCCGCCCGCAGCGGGGCTTGCGTGAGCGCCAGCAGGCGGCCTTCGAGGTTCACGGTGGTGCCGCGCTTCTCGTAGTTCGTGACGGCGGGCAACACCACGTCGGCCATCTGCGCCGTCGCGGTGAGGTGCGTGTCGTGCACGACCGTGAAGCCGCGGGCGCGGCCCGGCAGGCCCTGGGCGGCGGGGTCCAGGCGCGAGAGGAACGCCGCCCCCACCCCGTCCAGCCGCGCGTAGGGCAGCCCCCCCGCGCCGGGCACGAGGTTAAGGCCCCCCAGCCCCCGGCTGTTCGCCCCGGCGGGAATGGCGAGCACCTTCGCGCCCACCCGCCCCGCGAGGCTGTTCAGCGCCGCCGAGAAGGCCGCGTCGGCCCCGTTCAGCACGTCGGCACCCAGGATCAGCACGGGCTTCTCGGCCCCTTCCAGCAGCCGCAGCGCCGCCTGGAGTTCGGGGGTGTCGGGGCGGGCGAGGCGGGTCAGGGCGTTCGGCCCGCTGGCCGGCACCCGAATCCCCGCGTGCTCCCACAGCCGCGACTCGCGCCCGATCACGGCGAGCTTCTCGGGCTGGCGGGCGGGGCGTTCGGTGAGGCGCAGGTCCGCGATGGCGGTGCCGTGCGCGAACCCGGCGGGGAGCAGGCCGCCGCGCAGGGCCTCCAAAATCCGCAGCTCGACGACCGGGGCTTCCTCGCCCAGGTCGGCCCCCAGCACCACGAGAGCGTCGGCGGTCGCCACGTCGGTCAGGGTGGCGGTGCCCATCGGGGTGTGGGCGTAGCGCGGCCAGTGGTCGAGGGAGGCGGTGCCGATGGCCTCGGCGAGGGCGACGAGCGCCGCCCCTTCCTCCAGCGTGGAGTCGGCATTCAGGTACAGGCCCACGTTCCCGCCGTGCCCCAGGAAGCCCTGGCGCATCGCGTCCACGGCCTGGTCCCAGGTGGCCTCGCGCAGCTCGCCGCCGACCCGCACCAGCGGCAGGGTCAGCCGCTCCTCGGTCGCGAACACGTGCCCGAAACGGCCCGCGTCGCAGATCCACATCTCGTTTACGTCGCGGTTCTCGCCCGATACGACGCGCTCCAGGCGGCCGTTGCGGGCGTCCACGACGATGGAGCAGCCCACCGGACACAGCGTACAGGTGGTCGGCGTGTGGTCGTACTCCCAGTTGCGGCCCCGGAAGCGGGCCACGTTGTCGAGCAGCGCCCCCACCGGGCAGATGTCCGCGATGTTGCCCTGGAAGCCGACCGGGAGGCCGCCTTCCTCCGTGTCGATAAAGGTATGCCCGCCGCGCTCAATGAAATCGAGCACCTCTTGCCCCGGCACTTCCTCGAAGTAGCGCACGCAGCGCTTGCAGTGGATGCAACGTTCCTGGTCGAGGATGATGAAGTCCGACAAGGCGTAATGCTTGTCGGCGTGACGGCGGTCGAACCCGTAGCGGCTGGCCCCGTACCCGTACTCGAAGGCGCGGTCTTGCAGCTCGCAGGCGCCGCCCTTGTCGCAGGTGGGGCAGTCGAGCGGGTGGTTCAGGAGCGTGAACTCCATCATGCCCGCCTGCGCCTTGGCAACCACGTCCGAGGTCTTGGCGGTGCGGATGTGCATGCCGTCGGTCGCTTGCATCGTGCACGACGCCATCGGCTTGGGCATCCAGAAGATCTTGGGCTGCCCGGTCGCCTCGTCGAGTTCGAACTGGCCGTCTTTGCCCTTGCGGGGCGTTCCAGCTTCCACCAGACACATCCGGCAGGCCCCCACGGGCGAGAGGTACGGGTGGGCACAGAAATACGGCACGTCGCGCCCGGCGTGAAACACCGCGTCGATCGCGCTGGTGCCCGCCGGGAGGTCGACGGCGATGCCGTCGATGGTGACTTTCATTCGTTCCTCCAGCGATTGCGGGCCGGGTAGGTCGGCTGGCCGGTCTGCACCAGCACGTCGTACTCGTCGCGGAACAGCTTGATGGAGCTGAGGACCGGCCCCAGGCAGGCGTCGGCCAGGGCACAGAAGGAGCGGCCCCCGATGTTCTCGGACATGTCGAGAATCAGCTCCACGTCGCCGGGCATGCCGCGCCCGCGCACGAGCTTCTCGTACATCTTGACCATCCAGCCACTGATGCCCTCGCGGCAGGGGGTGCACTTGCCGCAGGACTCGTGGGCGTAGAAGCGCACGAGGTTCCACGTCACATCCACGATGCAGTCGGCCTGTGGGATGAGGGTGACCCCGCCCGTGCCCAGCATGGACCCAGCGGCGGCGATCGCCTCGTAGTCCATCGGGGTGTCCAGCGTGGCCTCGTCCCAGCGCAGCATCGGGCAGGAGGACCCGCCGGGGATGATCGCCTTGATGGGTTCCAGCGGCCCACCCGCCCAGTCGTAGATCAGCTCGCGGAAGGTGGTCCCCAGCGGCAACTCGTACACGCCGGGCCGCGCCACCGGGCCGGAAATCTGGAAGAGCTTCATGCCTTTGGACTTCTCGGTGCCCATCGAGGCGTGCCAGTCGGCGCCGTACTTCAGGATTTGGGTGGCCGCGCAGAAGGTCTCCACATTGTTGATGGTCGTGGGGAGGCCGTACAGCCCGGCGGCGGCGGGAAAGGGCGGCTTGAGGCGAGGGTTGGCCCGCAGGCCTTCGAGCGAGTTCATCAGCGCGGTTTCCTCCCCGCAGATGTACGCCCCGGCTCCCCGGTGCACGTAGAGCTGAAAGTCGAAGCCGCTGCCCAGCACGTTCTTGCCCAGCAGCCCCGCCGCCCGCGCCTCCTCGATGGCGGCCCACATCCGCTCGGCGGCGTGGACATATTCGCCCCGGATGTAGATGTAGCCCACCGAGGCCCGCATCGCGTACCCGCCGATCAGCATCCCCTCGATGAGTTGGTGGGGGTCCTCGGAGAGCAGGTAACGGTCCTTGAAGGAACCCGGCTCGGATTCGTCGGCGTTGCAGATGATGAAGTGCGGCTTGCCGTCGTTCAGCGGCATAAAGGACCACTTCAGCCCGGTAGCGAAGCCCGCGCCGCCGCGTCCGCGCAGGCCCGACTTCTTCACCTCGTCGATGACGGCGTCGGGACCCATCGCAAAGGCGCGACGGACGCCCTCGTAGCCGCCGTGCTCGCGGTAATAGTCCAGCGTCCAGCTCCGGTCCTGGCCCACATGCGCGTACAGGCTGGGGGCGAAGCGGGGGTCTTTCCCGCTGGTGATCGCCCGGGGGGCGGGGTCCGCGACGGTCATGCCTCACCTCCGGCCCGCGTGGGCATGGGCAGCGGCCCCCGGTCGTGGATGCTCGCGCCCACGCGCTCGCCCGTCGCCGTCATCTGCCGTCCGTCCTCTCGCACGGTGACGGGGACGGGGTTGTCGGGTGGGGGCGGCGCGTCCTGGCGCAGGGCGGCAATCAAGCGGTCGCACTTGCCGCGGGTCACGTTCTCGTAGTAGCCCTCGTCATTGATCTGCACGACGGGCGCGGTGCCGCACGACCCCAGGCACTCCACCTTCTGCACGCTGAAACGCCCGTCCGCGCTCACGTCGCCGGGCTGCACATCGAGGTGGGACACGAGGTGGTCCCACAGTTCGTCGCTGCCCGCCAGCGCACACATCAGGGTCGAGCAGACCTGCAGGTGGTACCGCCCGGTCGGGAGGGTGTGGTAGGTCGAGTAGAAGCTCATCACGCTGCGGACCTCGGTGGCGGTGGTGCCGCAAAGCTGGGCGATCTCGGCCATCCGCGCTTCCGAGACGAAGCCCTCGGCGTCCTGCACCTCGCGCAGCAGGGGCATCAACGCCGAGCGGCGGCCCTGCGGGCTGTCCGGGTAGCGCGAGAAGATGTCCGCGACGAGGGGATGTTTGTCTGCGAAGTAGGTCAAGGGGGCCTCATCTCCTTGCTGAGAGGCACTCGGCCAGCCGCGAGTGCGGGCGGCCGAAGGCTCATGATTCACCGGTCTACGTCCCCCAGCACCGGGTCGATGGTCGCCAGAATGGTGATCAGGTCGGCGAACTGCGCTCCGATGCAGGCGTATTCCAGCGCTTGCAGGTTCACGAAGCTGGGCGCACGGATCTTGACCCGGTACGGCATTGAGCCGCCGTCCGAGACGATGTAGTACCCGACCTCGCCCCGCGCCGACTCGGTGGGCACATAGACCTCGCCCCGAGGGGGGTGGAAGCCCTCGGTGACCAGCTTGAAGTGATGGATCACCGCCTCCATGCTCGTCTCCAGCTCCTGCCGGGGCGGCAGGCTGATCTTGCGGTTGGGGTCCTTGACCGGGCCGGGTCGCAGCTTCTTCAGCGCCTGCCGGATGATCGCCGCACTCTGGCGCATCTCCCACAGCCGCAGGTTGAAGCGGGCGAGGCTGTCCCCGTCGGGACTGGTGATGACCTCGAAGTCGTACTCCTCGTAGCCGCTGTAGGGGTTGTCCTTGCGGTGGTCGAGCGGCACGCCCGAGGCCCGCAGGTTCGGCCCGGTCAGCCCGAGGTCGAGCGCGACCCCCGCCGGAATCACGCCGACTCCCCTGGCGCGGTCGATGAAGATGGGGTTCCCGGCGAACAGGGTGGTGTACTCGTCCACGCCGCGTTCGAGCTGTTCGAGGAAGCGGGCGACCGCCTCCGGCCAGCCGTCCGGGATGTCGCGGGAGAGCCCACCCACCCGGAAGTAGCCCTGGTTCATGCGGTAGCCGCACACGGCCTCGAAGAGGTCCACGACCGTCTCTTTCTCGCGGAAGGCGTAAAAGAAGGGCGTGAGCGCCCCGAGGTCCAGCAGGCCCGTCCCCACGAAGACGAGGTGCGAGTGGATGCGCCCCAGCTCATGTAGGATCACCCGCACAACCTTGGCCCGCTCAGGAACCTCGGCCCCCAGCAGCTTTTCCACGCTCAGGACGTAAGCCAGCTCGTGCCCGAAGGAATGCAGGTAGTCGGTGCGCGGCGCGTAGGTCACGCCCTGGTGGTAGGTGCGGTGCTCGAAGGTCTTCTCGAAGCCGGTGTGCAGGTAGCCCATGTGGGGCGTGACCCGCACCACCCGCTCGCCGTCCATGTCCACCACGAGGCGCAGCACCCCGTGCGTCGAGGGGTGTTGCGGCCCCACGTTCAGCGACATGATCTCGGTGTGCAGCAGCGTGCCGCCCTCGGCGGGGGCCTCGGCCGCAGGGCGCAGGGGTTCGACGGTCATCGTGGTCCCTCCGGCATCACGGGCGGCACCCGGTCCTCGCCCTGGCCCCGGCGCAGCTCGCCGCGCCAGCCGGTCAGCCCCCGGCTTTCCCCGGTCAGCCCGGCGCGGAAGGTGGGCGGGTCGATAAAGCGGCCCTCGCGGAAGAGGGTGGGCGTCTCCCCCAGCGGGAAATCCTTGCGCAGCGCGTGGCCCTCCATATCATCGGGGGTCAGGATCTTGCGCAGATCAGGGTGCCCGTCGAAGACGATGCCCAGCAGGTCGTACACCTCGCGTTCCAGGTAGTTGGCAGCCCGCCACACTGGGTAGAGGCTGTCCACGCTCTGACCGTCGTCGAGCCACACCCGCAGGAAGAGGCGCAGGTGCTCGTAGGGGTGGTAGATGTTGTACAGCACGGCAAACCGGGCCGGGCGGGGGTCGGGGTAGGCGAGGTAGTCCACCCCCACCGCGTCCATCAGCATGAAGCCGCGCTCGGCCAGCGCCCGCGCCACGTCCCGCACGCGCGGGGCAGGCACGACCACGGTGGGTTCGAGGCTGTCGTCGGGCGTCAGGCCAAAATTGGCGATGACCTCGGTGACGGCCTGCCGCATGGCCTGGCTTCGGTCGAGGGCGGTCATCGGGTCCACGCCTCCACCATCGGGAGTTCGGTGCCGCGTTCGTCGAAGGCCTCGCCGCGCACCTTCTTCTGAAGCTGCATCACGGCGTAGATCAGCGCTTCCGGCCGGGGTGGGCAGCCCGGCACATAGATGTCGACCGGCACCACGTGGTCCACGTTCTGGACAATCGCGTAGTTGTTGAACATCCCGCCCGAGGAGGCGCACGCGCCCATCGAGATCACCCACTTGGGGTCGGGCATCTGGTCGTAGACGCGGCGCATGACCGGGGCCATCTTCTTGGAGAGGCGCCCCGCCACGATCATCACGTCGGCCTGCCGGGGCGAGGCGCGGAAGACCTCCGAGCCGAAGCGGGCCATGTCGTTGCGCCCGTTGGTCGAACTCATCATCTCGATGGCGCAGCACGCCAGCCCGAAGGTCGCGGGCCACAGGCTGTTGCTGCGGCCCCAGGCCACCAGCTTTTCCAGGCTGGAAAAGAGGATGCCCTCGGATTCCAGCTCCTGCCAGTCGCGGTCGAACAGTTCTTTCAGGGCCATGTGGGAACCTCGGCGGGGAGGGAAAGCGGAGGTGGGGTGGCCGCAGACTCGGGGGCGGCCCCTCTGCTGCGCAGCTTTGCAAGTCGCCTTTCTTGATTCGGTGACGTAGGAGTACCCGCTCTTGTCAGGTCCACTCCAGCACCCCCTTCTTGAGGATGTAGTAGTAGCCCACCAGCAGCAGCGCCACGAACGTCAGCGCCTCCCAGAAGGCGAAGGGCACCAGCTTCTGGTACGCCACCGCCAGCGGAAAGAAAAAGGCCGTCTCGATGTCGAAGACGATAAAGAGCATGGCGACGAGGTAGAAGTGCACCGGGAAGCGCTGGCCGGTGCCCACGCCCCCATGTTCGGGGTCGTTGCCGCTCTCGTAGGCCATCAGCTTGGCGCGGCTGGCCTTTTTCGGTCCCAGCAGCGCCGAGACGAGGACGGCCAGCACGCCGATGCCCAGGGCGATCACCAGCATGACTACGAAATTCGCGTACTCGATGGGAAGCTCCCTTCTGCCCCTCCTCTCCCTTTCCCAAAACACTCGTGAAAAATCGCACGAATAGCCTGAAAAAAAGAGATTGGGGACTGACGAACCGAATCCTAAGCCGACTTGTGGTACGCCTCATGTTCTAGCACGAGAAGGCGCGGCACGTGGTAGGCGAACATGCGGTGAGGGCCGGAGGGAGGCGGGTTCGCGCGGTTCCAAACCGGGGCGGCACCCGGCAAATCGGCCACCCGCACTTCCCCGGTGGTGTCCGCTCGATCCTTTGAGAGGAGCCTTACACTTCGGGAACTAAAGCCTGCGTCTGGAACGCCGAACGGCAAGGCTCCTGTCGCAGCCTATCTCCGGTTGGGCTACAAATTGAAACTCAACGTGGCCTGCACCAGAACGTCACTTAGCGGTGCAGCCTGCCTGCGGTGGGCTGGCACCCTCCTTCAGCTCAGCAGTTCGACGAAGTCCTCTTCTTCCTCGCTGTCCACGGCCAGCGGCAGGGTCAGGGTGAAGGTGGTGCCCACCCCGCGCTCGGACTCGACCCAGATGCGCCCGCCGTGTTCCTCGACGGCGAGTTTGCAAAAGGCCAGGCCCATCCCGGTGTCGAAACGGCCGTGCAGCGTGAGGCGCGACTGCTCGAAGGCGGCGAAGAGGTTGGGGAGGTCTTCTTCCGGGATGCCCTCGCCGTCGTCGGCGACGCTGATGTGGGTCTGGTCGCCGTCTTGCGCCACGCGGATACGGATGCTGCCCCCGGCTACGGTGTGCTTCATCGCGTTGCTGATCAGGTTGGCGAGCACCCGGCGCAGGATTTCGGGGTCGGCGCGGGTGGGGCTCAGGCCGGGGGCCACCTGCACGTCCACCAAGCGGTCGCGCAACCCGCTGCCCACGTCGCCACGGGCCTGCGCGATCACGTCCATGAACATCGGGCTGAACACCAGCTCGGGGCGCAGGCGCATTTTGCCCGCCTGCATCTTGCGCACGTCGAGCATGTTCACCGAGAGGTGCAGGAGGTGCTGCGTCTCGTCGCGGGCGATCCTGAGCAGCTCGCGCAGGTCCTCGGGCACCCGGCCGTCGTCCTCCACGACCTCCAGCAGCCCCAGCACCGCCGTGATGGGGTTCTTGAGGTCGTGCACGAGCATATGCACGAGCTGGTCGCGCACCCGCTCCTCGTGTTCCCAGTCGTCGAGGCGGCCCTGAAGTCGGGCGATGCGGGTCTGGGTCTCGGCGTGGGCGGCGGCGCGGGCGAGCAGGGCACGCACTTGCAGGGCCAGCCCGGCGGGGGGCGTCGCGTCGCTGACCAGGGCGTCGGCCCCCGCCGCGAGCAGGGCACCCAGCCCCGCCTGGCCCACCGCCAGCCAGTGGGTTCCGGCGAGTTCGGCGCGTTGGCGCAGCAGGGGCAGCACCTCGACCAGGGGCACCCCCGGCGTGCGGTCGTACAGCAGCGCGACGGCGGGCGGCCGGACGTGGGCCTCGCGCAGCAGGGCCTCGGCTCCCGCCACATGCACGACCTCGGCCCCTGGCAACGCGGCGGCGAGGTCGTCTGCCTGCCGGGACTCGGGCGATACGACAAACACCACGGGAAGAACACTCGTCATGACTCGCCGGGCAGTCTAGCCGCTGCCCCCCAGGGCCGCTGCCGGATTTGCCGCAGGAACGGGAAGACGTGAGAAAACCCCTCCCCCGCAGGA
Source organism: Deinococcus sp. HSC-46F16 (assembly GCF_024171495.1). NCBI lineage: Bacteria > Thermotogati > Deinococcota > Deinococci > Deinococcales > Deinococcaceae > Deinococcus > Deinococcus sp. HSC-46F16. Next base: position 56,449 of record NZ_JALJZW010000008.1, on the reverse strand, counting down.
GAGGGGCTACGGGCATCCCCGCCCCTACCCCTTCACGCTCCCCGCCAGCAGCCCGCGCACGAAATAGCGCCCCAGCAGCACGTACACCAGCAGGGTGGGCAGCGCCGCGAGAATCGCGCCCGCCATCGGCAGGTTCCAGCTCACCGCCTGCCCACCCGCGAGCTGCGAGAGTGCGTAGGTCACGGGCTGCGATGACGTGTTCGTCAAGGTAGCGGCGAACAAGAATTCGTTCCAGATCTGGGTGAATTCCCAGATCACCACGACCACGAAGGCGGGCACGCTCAGCGGCAGGATGATCCGGCGGTAGATGCCCCAGAACCCGGCCCCGTCGATGGTCGCGGCCTCCACCAGCGCGTCGGGCACCTCGGCGTAGTAGTTGCGGAAGATCAGCGTGGTGATGGGCAGGCCGTAGACCACGTGCGCGAGGATCAGCCCGCCCAGGCTCCCGTACAGCCCCAGCCCCTTGATGAACTGGAAGAGGGGAATCAGGATCGCCTGATAGGGAATGAACATCCCGAAGAGCATCAGCGCGAAGAGGGTATTCGCTCCCCGGAAGCTCCATTTGGACAGCGCGTACCCGTTCAGCGACCCCAGCACCGCCGACAGCGCAGTCGCGCTGACGGCGAGCAGCAGGCTGTTGCCGACGTTGCCGCCCACCTTGGCCCAGGCCTCGCGGAAGCTGGCCCAGTTCAGCTCACGCGGCCACTGCCAGGTGGTCGCCAGCGAGATCGCCTCGGGCGTCTTGAAGGCCGTGGCGAGCAGCAGGTAGACGGGCAGCAGGAAAAAGAGGGTCGCCAGCGCCAGGAGCAGGTACAGCGCGGCGCGGCCGAGGCGCGGACGGGGCGGCACGGCGGCAGGCGGCGCCGTCGTCACGGGAGGCGCGGTGGTGGTCATGCGTGGCCCTCCTCGCGGCGAAAGGCACTCGCCAGATACGGCACGATCACGAACGCCACCAGAATCAGGAGGATGGTCCCGATGGCCGCCCCCAGCGCGAACTGGTTTTGCCGGAAGGACGTGAGGTACATGTTCAGCGCGGGCACCGAGGTGTAGGTGTTGTCGGGTCCCGTCATCGCGTACACGAGGTCGAAGATCTTGAGGCTGATGTGCCCCAGGATGATCATCGCGCTGAGCGTGATGGGCGAGAGCAGCGGAAAGACGACGTGGCGGTAGAGGCCGACCTCGTTTGCGCCGTCCACCCGCGCGGCCTCGCGCAGTTCTTCGGGAATGCCGCGCAGCCCGGCGAGGTAGAGGGCCATCGTGTACCCGCTCATCTGCCACACGGCGGCGAGGATGATGCCGATCAGGGCGAGGTTGAAGCCGTGGATTTCCGGCGCGGGCAAGAGCTGCACGTTCGGCCCCACGAAGACGGCCCAGCCCAGCAGCACGAGGGCACAGGCCCCCGCGACCAACGCCCGCGTGCGGTTGCCCGCGCGGGCGGCCCGCCACGCCACCACGCCCAGCGCGAGCGCGACGACCGCCGCCGTGAGCAGCGGCACCCGGTTCCAGTCCAGCCCCCAGAGCGACGCGGTGCTGCTCAGCCACTCGAAGCGGCCCGGTGGCAGCCCCAACACGGCCGGAAACTGGTTGAGGCCCCCCTGCGGCTGAAGCATCCAGCGCCAGATGGTGCCCGTCACGATGAAGCTCAGGCTCATGGGAAAGAGGAAGATGGTGCGCCACAGCCCCTCGCCGCGCGGGTTGCGGTCGAGCAGCAGCGCGAGGGCGAGCCCCAGCCCCAGCGTCCCCGCGATGAAGAACACCGTGAAAAACAGCGTGTTGACGAGTTCCTGCCGGAAGCGGACCTGCAGGAAGCCGGTAAAGAGGTCCTGATAGTTCGCCAGCCCCACCGGGCGGATCACCGGGTTCAGGGCCAGCGCCTGCGCGGGGTCGTTGCCCCAGTCGGTCAGGCTCACGGCGACAGTGCGCCCGATAAAGCCGTACACGAACACCGCCAGCAGCAGCACGCTGGGCAGCAGCACGAGGACCGACCACAACCGGTCACGGGAGAGGCCTTTCAAGGGATGGTCACCTCCAGATGGGACGGTGCCCAGCAAGGTGACGGACACCTTCCTGGGCCGAACGAAGTGAGAACCCGAGATAAGGGCGGCGCGGAGTGAAGTTGACGCCCAGGACACGCGGCAACGTCATGGAGCGCCGCCCCAGGGGGCAGGCCGGGGACGAGTGGCCCAGACCTGCGCCCCGCGCCCTGCGGGTCAGCGCCCGATGCCCGAGCGGGTGGCGAGCTGCTGCGCGGCGTTGGCAGCGGCCTGCGCGTTGCGGCTGGCGACGAACTGGTCCACGACGGCCCCGAACGCGCTGGTAAAGCTCTCGGGCGCGACGGCCCCATGCACCATGCTGCCCACGATGCGGTTCTTGCGCCAGTCGGCGGCTGCGCTCTTGGAGTAGGTGCTGTACTTGCTCAGGTCGCTGTCGGTGCGGGCGGCGATGGACCCCTTGAGGGGGTTAAAGGCGTCCTGGCCGGCCTTGGAGCCCAGCACCCGCAGCCAGTTCAGGGCCTCGGCGCGGTTCTTGGCCCCCTTGGGCAGCCCGAAGGAGTCGGCCAGCATCACGAAGGTGCCCGAGGTGCCGGGGCTGGCGGTCCAACCGAAGCCGGTGCTGGGGCGCAGCTTCTTGGTGGTGGTGAAGTATCCGGCGGCCCAGTCGCCCATAATGTTAAAGGCGCTCGTGCCGTCCACGATGCGGTCGGAGGCCTGCTGCCAGGAGAGGCCGCTGGCGTCCTTGTTGGCGCAGTCGAGGACCTTGCCGAAGGTGGTGAAGGCCTGCACGACCTTGGGGTCGGTGAACTTCGTCTTGCCCGACCACAGGTCCTGCCAGCCCTGGGCGCCCAGGCTGCCCACCATCACGCTCTCCCAGAGGTGCTGCTGGGTCCAGTTCTCGCCCATCACCAGCGGCGCGGCCACGCCCTTGCGCTTGAGGGCCGCGCAGGTCGTCAGGAACTCGTTCCAGGTCTTGGGCGGGGTGACCCCCCAGGCCTTGAGCTTGGCGGGGTTGTACCACATCACGTTGGAGCGGTGGACATTGACAGGCACGCTCCAGATTCCGCCCTTGGACGAGAGCAGCGTCACGAGGTCCTTGGGGTAGACCTTGCTCCAGCCCTCGGTGCGGAACAGGCCGCTGAGGTCCTCCATGCGGTTGGCGACCACCCAGGTGCCGATCAGTTCCTGCCCGGCGTGCACCTGGAAGGAGTCGGGGGGCGTGCCGCCCAGCATGCGGGTCTTGAGCACCGCCTTGGCGTTGGTGCCCGCGCCGCCCGAGACGGTCGCGTTGTCCACCGTCACCGAGGGGTACTTCTGGCGGTAGAGCTTGATCAGGGCCTCGAGGGCGGGGCCTTCGTCGCCCGACCACCACGAGAAGATTTCGAGCTTTCCGGCGGCGGAGGCACTGGACGTGACGGCGAGGGCGGCGGCGAGCAGCGCGGTTTTCTTGGCAAGGGACAGATTCATGGGAAGCCTCCAGGGGCAGGGAATGCGAGGGACGAGGGCAGCAGCGGCGCGGCGGGCGGTCCCCGGCCCCACGCGGCGACCCGGTAGAGGTGACGCAGCCCCGCCGGGGTCAGGAGCTGGTCGAGCAGCATCGCCCCGGCGCCCAGCACTCCGGTGCGGTCTCCCAGGGTGCCCAGGTCGATGCAGGTGGGGTCGGCATTGACGGGCATGGTGCGGCGCAGGGCACTCTCGCGCACGGCCCGCAGCAGCACGTCGCCCGCCTGCGAGAGCCGCCCGCCCAGCACGACCGCCGCCGGGTTGAAGAGGTTCAGCGCCGTGCTGATCGCCACCCCGAGGTGGTGCCCCGCCCCGGTCCAGACCTCGCGGGCGAGGGGGTCGCCGTTCGCCGCCGCGATCAGGGCGGCCAGGGTGAGGGGCTGGGGCAGGGTGGTCACGGCCCCCGCCGCCCGGCGGGCCTCGGCGGTGTCCAGCAGCACCCGCGCCGCCGCGTAGCTTTCCAGGCTGCCGGGGTTGCCGCTGCGGCCCACCGGTCCCTGCTCGTTGATGCTGATGTGGCCGATCTCGCCCGCGCCGCCGCGCACGCCCCGGTGCAGCCGCCCGCCCAGCAGCACCCCCGCCCCGATGCCGGTCGCCACCTTGACGTAGATCAGGTCGCGGGCTCCCCGGTGCCGCCCGAAGCGCGTCTCGGCCAGGGCGCCGAGGTTGGCGTCGTTGTCCACCCAGGCGGGCAGGCCCAGCGCCCGCTCCAGTCCGGCGCGAACGTCCTCGCCGTCCCAGCCGGGCATGTTGGGCGGGGCCACCACCCGCCCGGTCGCGTGGTCGACCGGTCCCGGCACCCCTGCGCCCACCCCGGCCACCCGCTCGCGCGGCATCCCGGCCTCGCGCAGCACCTCGGCGGCGAGGTCAGCCAGCCGCGCGTAGGTCGCTCCTGGCCCCGCCAGCACGTCGTGGGCGACCTCGCGGCCCGCCAGCGGCTCGCAGCGCAGGTCCAGCAGCTCCACCCGCAGGTGGCTGGCGCCAAGGTCCACCGCGAGCAGCCCCGCCGCCCGCGCCCGCAGCGCGAGCAGGGTGGCCCGGCGGCCCACCTGCCCGCCCCCGCGCTGCCCGGCTTCCTCGACCAGCCCGGCCTCGATCAGTTCCGCCACGATGGAGCTGATTGCGCTGCGCGACAGCCCCAGCTCCCGCGCGAGGTCCACCCGCGCCCGGTCCCCCTCCCACAGCCTTCCCAGCAGCAGCAGCGTGTGCCGCGCCCGGATGGCCGCCAGATCGAGAGGCGTGAAGGAATGACTGGACAACGGCACGGCGCCTCCCGGCGAGGATGAGGGGGAACGGTGCCCCACGCATGGGCACCCCAAGCGGACTGTCTGAGAAGCACATGGTGCGCGTGGGCAATTTTGTTTGTCAAATGAACCAATTAACTCGGGAGGGCACTCAGCAGAAAGGAAACTGGGCCGGGGGGCCACAGTTCCCTCCAAAACTGGGTTCAGGTCGCTGAGCCCTGCGGGGCCGTGTCCTCCCCGTCCACCTTCGCTCCCCCGGTGCCCTCCGGCCGCAGCAGCGGAAACAGCAGCACGTCGCGGATGGAGTCCGAGTCGGTGAGCAGCATGGCGAGGCGGTCCATGCCCATCCCCATTCCGGCGGCGGGGGGCATCCCGTATTCCAGCGCGAGCAGGAAATCCTCGTCCTGCTCGTGGGCTTCGTCGTCCCCGGCATCCCGCCTCTGCGACTGCGCCTCGAAGCGGGCACGCTGCTCGAGGGGATCGTTGAGTTCGGAGTAGATCGGCGCGAGTTCGAAGCCCGCCACGAACAGGTCCGCCCGTTCCGCGAGGCCGGGGCGCGAGCGGTGCGCCTTGACGAGCGGGCTGATCGCCAGCGGCACGTCGGTCACGAAGGTGGGGTTGGTCAGCGTGTGCTCGACGTATTCCCCGAACAGCTTGTCGAGCAGCTTGTAGTCGGGGACCTTGCGCAGCTCGGGATGCCGGGCGTCGGTCCACTCGCGCAGGCGGGCGAGGTCGGTGGGGTCGAAGTCCATCCCGGCCGCCTGCCGAAGCGCCGTCACGAAATCCAGCCGCCGGAAGGGCAGGCTGAAGTCGATCTCTTGGCCCCCGTAGGTCAGGCGGGGTTCGCCCCTGACCTCGGTGACGAGGGCATGCAGCATCTCCTCGACCAGCCGCATCATGTCCGTGTAGTCCCCGTAGGCGAAATACGCCTCCAGCATGGTGAATTCGGGGTTGTGGGTGCGGTCGATGCCCTCGTTGCGGTAGTTGCGCCCGATCTCGTAGACCCGCTCGAACCCGCCGACCAGCAGCCGCTTGAGGTACAGCTCCAGGCTGATGCGCAGGCTGAAATCGTGCGAGAGCGCGTTGTGGTGGGTGCGGAAGGGCCGGGCCTCGGTGCCGCCGGGGACGACCTGAAGGGTGGGGCCTTCGACCTCCATGAAGTCCCGCGCGTCCAGAAACTGCCGGATGAAACGGATCGCCCGCGAGCGCACCCGGAAGGCCTCCCGCCGCTCGGGGTTCACGATCAGGTCGAGGTAGCGCCGCCGCGCCCGCAGTTCCTCGTCTTGCAGGCCGTGGAACTTGCTGGGGAGGGGGTGCAGGCTCTTGACGAGGGGCTGCCAGGAGGTCACGCGCAGGGTGAGCTGCCCGGTCTTCGTGACGAAGGGAAAGCCCGTGACGCCGATGATGTCCCCGAGGTCAATCTTCTTCGTCGCGTCGAAGGTCCCGGTGTCGGCCTTGGAAAAATGCAGTTGCAAGCGCCCGAACTCGTCTTGCAGGTCCGCGAAGGCCGCCTTGCCCATATGGCGCAGCAGGGTCACGCGGCCTGCCAGCACGTACGTCTCCTCCGGCCACTCCTGCCCCGGTTCCAGCGCCTGGGCAGGGTGCGCGGCCAGCACGTCGCGGGTGTGGTGGGTGCGGGGGTAGCTGTAGGGGTGGGCCTCGAAGCCCGCCTCTTGCAGGGCCTGGAGGTTGTTCAGGCGGCTGACGGTCTGTTCGTGCAGGCCCTGGCGGGGGTCCGGGGTGGGGGCGGGGTCCGACATGGGGGCGAGAGTAGCAGAGGGCCGCTGGGCGCGGGGCGGGGCAACAAGGGAGGCCGGGGACCTGCCCCAGCCTCCGACGTTCCGGGTCTGACTGCCCTCAGTATTCGATGTTCTGCACCCGGTACTTGACCTGCTTGCCGTTTTCGAGGTTGACCACAAAGGCTTCCCCCTTCTTGCGGCCCATCAGCTCCTTGCCGACCGGGCTGTCTTCCGAGATGCGGGGCAGGCCGCCCCCCAGCACGGTGGCCTCGGGAGCGCTGACGACCTGCACGCGCATGTCCTTTTTGGTCGTCTCGTTGGCGAGGGTCACGACCGCGCCGAGTTCGACCCGGCCGTCATTTTCGTGGTCCTCGATGATGGACGCGCGGGCGAGGGTTTCCTCGAGTTCCTCGATGCGGGCCTCGATGCCCATCTTCTCGCGCTTGGCGTCCTCGAGGCCGGTGTCCTCGGTGTCGGCGCTCGTCTCCATCTGTTCTTGCAGGATGCGGGTGGCCTCGGCGAGCCGGGCCTGTTCCTGGGCGAGGGTGCGCTGAAGGCGCTCGTAGCCTTCGCGGGTGAGTTTGACCTGCCGGGGTGCCTGAACCACTGGGGACCTCCGCTGTGTGGGGGTGGGTGATGTCGGGGACGGGATTTTCCGAGAATCGCCCGGCATTGTGTCACAGGCCCGCCGGAGCGGCAACGCGGAACGCTGGGGGTGCCCGTCAGGCCGGGAGCAACCGCGCCGACACCCGCGCCGTGAGGGCCACCACCCCGGTGAGGCCCACCCCCAGCGCGGCGAGCGCGAGCGGCACAGCCTCCGCACCGAAGGCGGCGACGAGCGCCCCCAGGCCCGCCGGGGCCAGCACCCCGCCCGCCGACCCCGCCACCAGCAGGTAGGGCACCTGCCGGGCGGGCAGGCGCGAGGCCGTCCACGCCAGCGTGGTGCCGAACACCGGCCCCAGGCTGAGGCCCGCGAGCACGTAGGCGGCGGGGGCCAGGGCCGGAATGGTGGCCGCCAACGCTGCCAGGGTCGCCAGCGCGGCCGCCGCCAGCACCAGCCTCGCCGGAGCGACCCGCCCCCCCACCAGCCCGGTCAGCACCCGCCCCAGCGTCAGCCCCCCCCAGTACCCGCTGAGGATAAGCGCGGGGGCGGCAAAGCCCACGCTGCCCAGATGCCGCGCCAGCCACGCCCCGAAGCCCACCTCCAGCCCCACGTACAGCCCCAGCACCAGCGCGAAGAGGACCAGCAGCGGCCCCGGCCGGGCGGCCTGGGTTCCGGCAGCAGGGGGCCGCAGCCCCGGCACGCCCCAGATCCGGGTCGCCAGGATGGTGAGCAGGCTCAGCCCCGCCACCACCACGAAGGGCCACGCCAGCGAAACGCCGCCCAGCCCCAGCACCAGCAGCGGCGCGAGGATGCTCCCCACCCCGAAGACCGCGTTGACGAGGTTCGCCGCGCGGGTGCCGATACTCGCGTAGGCGGCATTGATCGCCGCACTGACGGTGCCCAGCCCCAGTCCCCCCACCAGCGCCGCCGCGACGACCAGCGACCAGGTGGGCGCCACCGCCACCCCCAGGACCCCCAGGGCCAGGATCAGCGCCCCCGCCACCGTCACCGCCCGCACGCTCACGCGGCCCAGTGCCAGCCCGACCAGCGGCGGGGCGGTCGCCGACCCCAGGAAGTGGGCGCTCGCCACCCAGCCCACCACCCCTGCGCCCACCCCGTAGCGTTCCTGAAAGAGCGGGAAAGCCGCCCCGTACATCGCCTGAAGCACACCCAGGGTCAGAAAGGCGACCGCCCCCGGCGCGAGCAGGGAGGCGGTCAGGCGGGGCGGGACGGGCGCGGCGCTCATCGGTGGGGGAGCGTAGCACGTGCCCCGCCCCCGCAGGGGTCACTTCGGCAACGTCACCAGGCTGACCAGCCAGCGCCCCTGCCCGTCCGGCGTCCACTGGTAGCCCACCGAGGGACCGACCAGGCTGGGCAGCACGCTCAGGCGCAGCAGCAGGTCACCCCGCAGGGTGGTCACGTCGCTCTGCCAGACGTGCGAGAGGCGGGTGCGCACGGCGCCGACGCCAAAGGCCCCTCCGCCAAGGGCAGAGTCCCCCGGCAGGCGGTAGGTCACCCCCGCGTTCGTCTCGTTGTAGCGGCCCAGGCCGAAGGCGGGCACGGCGACCTCGCCGGTCACGAAGCGTTCGAAGTGGGTCGCGTCCAGGGTCAGGCCCGGCAGCGGCGTGGTGTTCAGAACGACCACCGCGTCCACACTCCCCTGCGCCTCCTGCTGCACCGGGAAGGCGAAGAGCCGCGCCGTGCTGCCCACATAGGTGTTGAGTTTGCCGAAGCTGCGGCCATACCCCGCCGACGCCTCCGTCTGGGCATAGGGCACGCCGTCCCCCCCCACAAAGGCCACGCCCACATTGCCCAGCAGCCGCGCCCGGTTTTCCCACAGCAGGTGCGCGTACCCGGCCGAGAACTTGGTCAGGTTGCCCCCACCCTGAAGCAGCCCGCCGTATTGCAGCCCCTTCGAGGGGTCGTGCGTGACCTCCAGCCGGGGCACGTTGTAAAAGACGCCCGCCGCGAGCGTGGTGTCGTTCACGCGGGTGCTGACGTTGTAATCCCAGTAGGTCGGGGCCTTGACCACCGAGACGCGGATGTCCTGCGACATCAGCAGCGGAAAGGCCCGCACCCCGTACCCCGCCTCGGTGGAGATCACGAGTTCGGTGCTGGCGAAGCGCGAGAGGTAATTGGGCGGAATCTGAAAGCCCATGAAGGAGGACTGCGCACCCGCCATTCCAGCGGCAAGGAGGCAGAGGGCGGCGAGGCGGGAGCGGAGTGACTTCACCCCGCCATTCTGCCCGGTCCCGGCTGGCGGAAGTCTGACTGCTCCCGTCCCTCAGCGCTTGATGTTCACGACCGTGACCCCGTGCCCGCCCTGGTTGGCCTCCGCGTCGTGAAAGGATTCGACCCGTTTGTCGGTCTTGAGGTAGTCGCGCAGGAGCCTGCGCAGCACGCCCTGCCCCTTGCCGTGAACGACCCGCAGCGGGCTTTCCTTGAGCGCGTGGGCTTCCCCGATGGCGGCCCGCAGCTCCTCCACCGCCTCCTCGACCCCCAGGCCGCGCAGTTGCAGCTCGTTCTCGAAGCGGCTGGGGGCGGTTCCGGCGAAGGTGGGGCGCGGGGCCTTGACCTGGGGCTCGGCCTTGAGGCGCACGTCGCGGCGTTTCACCCCCACCTTCATCACGCCGAGCTGCACCACGAGGTCGTCGCCGCGCATCTCCAGCACCTGCCCCTGCGCCCCGTAGGCGGGCACGTCTACCCGGCTGCCCACCCGGATCGGGTCGCCCCGGTCCTCGCGGGGGGCGGGCGGGGCCGGGCGGGCCTTTTGCGCCGCCGTGCGCAGTTCGCGCAGCTCCTGCATCACGCGGGGGCGGGCGCTGTCCTCCTGGGCACGGGCACGCAGGCTGCGGACGCGCTCGATGGCGTCGGCGTAGAGCGTCTCGGCCTTCTGGGCGGCCTCCGCGATCATCTCGTTCCGCCGCTGCTCCAGCGTCTCGCGTTCCTGCCGCACGCGGCCGAGTTCGGCCTCCGCCTCGCGGCGGGCGCTCGTGGCCCGCTCCAGCTCGCCCGCGAGGTCCGCGCGTTCGCGCTCCAGCCCCTCCAGCATCCGCTCCATCAGCCCCGCGTCCGGCCCCAGCAGGTCCTCGGCCCGCGCCAGCACGTCTCCCGGCAGGCCCATCCGCCGCGCGATGGCGAGGGCGTAGGAGCGGCCCGGCTGGCCCACCTGAAGCTGATAGGTCGGGGCCAGCGCTTCCAGATCGAAGCCCATCGAGGCGTTTTTCAGGCCCGGCGTCTCCAGCGCGAACAGCTTGAGGGGCGAGAGGTGCGAGGTGATGATGCCCCGCGCGTCCTGGGCGAGCAGCGTCTCGATCAGCGACTGCGCCAGCGCCGCGCCCTCGGCGGGGTCAGTGCCGCTGCCGAGCTCGTCGATCAGGACCAGCGTGTCGGGGGCCGCGTGCCGCAGCACGAATCGGAGGTGCTTGAGGTGCGAGGCGAAGGTGGACAGGCTGGCCTCGATGCTCTGCTCGTCCCCGATGTCGACGAGCACGTCACGCACCACGGGCAGCCGCGCCGAGGCCGCCGCCACGTACAGGCCGCACTGGTGCATCAGCACGGCGAGGCCCAGCGTCTTGAGGGTGGCCGTCTTGCCGCCCATGTTCGGCCCGGTGATCAGCAGCATCTTGGTGTCGCCCAGGCTGATGTCGTTGGGGACCGGGTTCTCGATCAGGGGATGTCGTGCTTCCCGCAGATCGTAGGTATGGTCGACCACCTGCTCGGGGCGGTTGAGGTGCCAGTCGCGGGCCAGCCGCGCCTTGGCCGCGATCAGGTCGAGTTCGCCCACCGTGGCGAGGGTCATGGGGACGTCGTCATCGTTCGCCAGCAGGCCCGACAGCTCGGTGAGGATGCGGCGGACCTCGGCTTCCTCGTCCAGAATCAGGCGGGCGAGTTCGTTGTTCAGCGGCGTGATGGTGGCGGGTTCGACGAAATAGGTCTGCCCCGAGGCCGAGGCGTCCACGATGATGCCCTGCACCTGCCCCACCCGGCTGGCCTGCACGGGCAGCACGTAGCGGTCGCGGCGGATGGTGACGATGTGCTCCTGCAAGACCTCCGCCCACTTCTCCAGGGTGGCGGTCACCCGCTCGCGGATGCGGCCACGCAGCGGCTCGATGCGGCTGCGCAGGTCGCGCAGCCGGGGCGAGGCGTCGTCGCGCACGCCGCCGTCGCGGTCGAGGGACGAGAGGAACCGGCGCACGAGTTCGGAGTGTTCGCCCAGCCCCAGCGCCACGTCGCGCAGGGGACCACGCGAGTTCGTATTGATCGCCCGCTTGACCGTCATCGCGCCGTCGAGCGAGTAGGCGGCGCTCAGCAGCTCCTGTCCCGCCAGCACGCGCCCCTCCCCCGCCCGCGCGTGCAGCTCGCGGATGTCCTGAATCCCGCCCAGGCTGAGGCTCACGCCGAAGAGGGCATCTTCCACCTCGTCGAGTTCGCGGGCGATGCGCTCCGCGTCGTCCGAGGGCATCATGGCCCGCGCCCGCTCCACCCCCAGCGACGTGGCGCTGCGCTCCGAGAGGGCGTCGCGGATACGCGGGAAATCGAGGGCAGTCAGGGCGCGGGAGTCGAACGGCATGTCGGGGAGGAGCATAACAACGCTCGCCCGGCCCGAACGTGGGCCTTGTGGCTTAGGAAGGGTTGGGGAACCCCGGCCCCGCCCGGCCCGTACTCCCCGGCACCATGTCCACTCCCCCCCGGCAGATTCGGCTGCGGCTTCCCCCGTTCCTGGGCCGCGCCCTCGGCCACCTGCTGACCCGCTCCACCGCGAAGGCCGGGCAGACGGTCCCGCCGCCGCCCGCGCTGGGGCTGACCCGGCGATCGCTGCTGTACTTCAAGAGCGAGGGGTGCGCCCCGTGCGACGGCATCGACCTCTTTATCGGTCGGCTGGCGGCGGCAAGCGGCCTCGACCTGCGGGTGGTGGACGCCCGGCGGGGCGAGGTGCCCGAACAGGTCTACGGCGGCTCGCTGCTGCTCGACCGGGAGGGATCGCTGCGCCGGGCCTACGGGGTGCGGGTCTTCCCCACCCTGCTGGTGACGGATCCCGGTGGGCAGGTCGAGCGCGTGCTGGTCGGGGCCGACGCGAACGAGGAGCAGGTTCGGGCGGGGCTGGGGCTGGCCTAACGGTTCAGCGCCCTCAGGAACGCGGCTGGGTCGTCCAGATGCAGGGTTACTTGCCGCACCTCGCGCTCGGTGAGGTAAACGCCGTAGAGCCGCACGGGTTCCGTGAAGCGGAGGGTCACGTTCGGCCGCACGTCGATGGCGATGCAGAGCGCGTCCGCATCCTCTCCGGCACCGTAGGGCGCGGCCTCCTCCAGATTTGCCAACGCCGTGCTTCCCGTCCAGTGCAGGCCGGAGCGAAGGTAGAGGCGTCGCCGTCCCACCGTGACAGGCCGGGTCGCCAGCGCACGCCCGTAGGCGAGCAGCCACAGCAAGCCCGCCACGTTCAGTCCAGTCCAGACCCACGCGGCCGTGGGATTCCACCGCTCCAGCAGGACGTGCGCGAGTAACCCCTCTACCGCGCTCCCAAAGACCAGCAGGGTCAAGGTGGCCCCGGTCGTCGCCCCGCGCCGGGTGCCGAAGTGCTGGCCTTCCGGCAGACGCGGGCGCACGAACAGGTGCCGGAACAGCAGCAGGTCGTAGAGGGGAAGGCGGGTGAGTCTGGGGGTGCGGCTCAGCCGACCACACAAGGCGTAGAGGCGCTCTAAGTCATCGAGTTCGCTGTACCCCTCCGGCAACGGCAGCCGCCACCCGCGCCCCACCAGCACGCCCCCCACTGCGAGGCCCATCAGGTCCAGCCACAGGTACGCCCGCACTTCTGGAAAGACGAGCGCCGTGAGCGCGACGCCCCGCAGGCCCACGCCGAGGAAAGCATGCCAGTTCCGCTGAGCGACGGGCGTGAGCAAAAGGACGACCAGCGCCGTGCTGAGCGTGGCGTCCACGAGGGCAAGGTGCGCGAAGCGGGCGCGTGGTTCGTCCGGTGACGTAACGGCCAGGGCCAGCGCGGCCAGCACAAAGGCCAGCGGCAACAGCCACGACAGGCGGACGTGAACGGGCACGGCGCGAAGACGGGACACCATCAGGGGGACCTCCAGCCCGCAGCGTACCCGACCCGCTTCCCCGCGAGGCTCCCGCCCCTCTGCTAGCCTGCCGGGCGTGAAGTTCGCGGTCCTCTCCACCAGCCTCGACCCCCAGAGCCGCAGCCGCTGGATGGCGGGGCTGGCGGCGGAGCAGCTCCGGGCGGAGGGGCACGAGGTGACCCTGCTCGACCTGCGCGAGACGCCGCTGCCCCCCTTCGACAACGACACCTGCTACGCCCACCCCCATGCCGAGGTCTACCACCGCGCCATTCGGGAGGCGGACGGTGTTTTCCTGGCCGTCCCCGTCTACAACTGGGGGCTGGGGTCGGGCGCCAAGGCATTGGTCGAACTGACGGGCAGCACCGACCCCGAGCGGGGGCTGCACGGGGCGTGGTTCGACCAACCCGTGACCTTTCTGGTGTCGGGCGGCCTCGCGCATGGATACCTCAGCCACGGGGCCTTCGCGTTCGGGCTGATGACCGATTTTCGCTGCGTGGTCAATCCGCACTTCGTGTACACGACTGGGGCCGACTGGGCAGAGGACGGCGTACCGGGCGAGTGGCTCGTGGAGCGGCTGACCCGCACGGTGGAGCGGGCGGTGGACCTGTCTCAGCGGCTGCGCGGGCGGCCCTACCGCTCGGTGTGGGAGGTCTGACCGTGAACGGCCCGGCGGTCCGCGCCCCCCTCCTCCCCCCCACCGAGAAGCCGCGCGTGTTGGTCGAGCACCCCGACTTCTACGTCATCCATAAGCCCGCGCTGTGGCTGACCCATCCGGTGCGGGCGCGGGTGGATGTGCCCGACGTGCTGGGCTTCATGCGGGCCGAGACGGGCGAGCCGGACCTCGCGCCCCCGCACCGCCTCGACCGCGAGACCAGCGGCACCCAACTGCTCTCGCGGGACGCGGACGCGGCGCGGCGCTTTTTCACCCTGTTCAAGGAACATCTGGTCGGCAAGACGTACCAGACCATCGTCCACGGCACGCCGGAGTGGGAGCGGACCACGCTCGATGCCCCGCTGGGGGACCTGGGGCTGGGGGGCGCCAACCGCATCGTGATCCGGCAGGCGGTCGTGCCCGGTGGCAAGCCCGCCATGACCGATTTCCGGGTGATGGAGCGCCGGGGCGGCTTTACGCTGCTGGAGGCATACCCGCGCTCCGGGCGGCTACACCAGATTCGTGCCCACCTCGCGCACCTCGGGCTGCCAATGGTGGGCGACAAGATCTATGGGCGCGACCCGCAGGCGTTCCTCGACTTCATGGAGCAGGGACAGACGCCCGAGCTGACCGGGCGGCTGCTGCTGCCTCGGCAGGCGCTGCACGCGGCCCGCATCGCCTTTCCTTGGGGCGGCACGCAGTTCGCGGCAGAGGCGCCACTCGCGCCGGACCTGCGAGCGTTCTGGGAAGGGCTGTAGGGGCCTCCCCTACCTCGGCCCCACCTCGTACACCGCCCGCCACGGCTTGTAGCTCGTCTTGGTCTGGTCGGTGCGGGTGCCCTTTTTCTCCTTGATGGTCCGGGTGATGGAGAGGTCGTAGCCGTCCTTGGCCCAGTCCACCTGCCGCACGGCACCGGGGCCGAGGGCAGGGTTGACCACGTACTGCGCGGGCGGGTGCGGCGTGTAGCGGTGGATGACGGCGGGGCGGACCGTGACCGTGCGCTCCGGCTTGATGCCCCACACCTGCACCTCCAGGCGGCTCTTGGCGTCGTCGTTGACCGTCTTGATGAAGAGGGGACCGCCCGTGTCGTTTTTCAGCCGCAGGTCGAGGCCGGGGTCGTACACGGCGGCCTCGAAGCCCACCTCCGGCTCGTAGTAACCCACCCGGTAGGAGTGCTGGTGCCGCTCCAAGACGGGCAGGCCCGCCTGATACAGCGCCCGGAAGGCGGTCGTGGACACCTGGCACACGCCCCCGCCCAGGCCCTCCACCGTGCGGCCCCCGCTGATGATCAGGCCGCCGACAAAGCCGTTGTCCGGCGTGATGCTGCCCAGCGCCGACAGGAAGCTGAACTCGCCCCCCTTCGGGACCACGTACCCGTGGATGTTCGCGGCGGCCACCGCCACATTGGTCCGGCGCTCGGCGCTGCTGCCGTGGTAGGTGCTGGTCCCCGAGGCGATCAGTTCGAGCTGATCGGGAATGGGCAGCTCGGCCAGCTTCAGGCTGGGGCGGCTGGCCTTGGACGCGAACACCACCGACGCCTGAGCCGGGTCGAGCACAGCCTTTCGGAAGGCAGCGAGCGCGGCCTGCCGGTCGGTGACGCGGCCCGCTTCCTCCTTCACCTTCACCAGCTTGCCGCCCTCCAGCCGGAAACGGGCGTTCTGCGCGGGGCGGTCCACCGCGTCCGTCAGGCGGTCGAAGGCGGCGCGAATGGTCTTCTCGTCGGGTTCGATGCCGCTGACGCGCACCCAGTAGAGGTCCGCGACCTGGAGGGCCGTCAGCACCCCGGTGCGGTCGGTCCCCTGCAACTTCACGGTCAGCGGCCGCATCAGGCGGTTGCCGCGCTCGACGTGGGGGCGCAATTCGGCGGCCGTGTGCTCGGCGGGCCACTCGGTGACCGGCAGCGAGAGGCGCGTCTGGGAGGGCTCGGCGGCAAACGAGCGGGCCGCCGCCGCCGCGTTGGGACGGCGCCCCGACTGGTCGGGCCTCAGGGCGTAGCGGCGGGTGGTTTTGTCAAAGAAGATCGCCGCGTTCTTCGGAGTGGTGGCGAGGTCGCGGGTCAGGGCTTCCAGGGCCGCCCGCGCCCTGGCCTCGTCCACCCGCGTCACCAGAGGAAGCGTCTGGGTGGCCGCCTGGCCGACCATCCCGCGCACCTTCTGCCACAGGTCGCGGTCCTGGGACGCCCGCACCGCCGCCGCCACGCTCGCCGCCGGGTCCGCCTGCCAGCCCAGGCGGGTGGCGGGAACGGTCCAGGTCTTCTTCCCGGCCTGCACGGTCACCTGCGGGACGGCCAGCGGCTGCCCGGTCAGCCGGGCGCGCGCCTCGGCGGGGGTCAGGCCACCGACGGGCACACTGCCCACGACCAGCCCCGGCGCGAGGCGGCCGGTGTCCCCGGCGGCGAGGCCCACAGCGAGTGCGCCGCCCAGCAAGGCGGCGGCAGAAACGGCGATGGCGTAACCCCTCGTCACGCGGTCAGTGTAGCGGCGGGGACCGGGCCGGGAATGTGGGGGCGGGGAAACGGTTAAGGTCCCCGCGTGCCCGCGTCCAGCACCTCGGCCACCGCCTGCGCCACCTGTCCCCGGCGGTCCACCACCGGGGTGACCACCTGCTCACCGCCCTCCAGGTCCATCACGAAGTGGTCGCCGTCGAGCCGTACCCGGCGCAGAATCTGCTCGTCGCCCTCCGCGCGGGTGGTCGCCCGCAGCTCCACGTAACGGCTCATGGGGGTGCGGATCACCTTGGGCGCCAGCACCTCCTCGACCTGAAAGATGCCGCCGGAGTTGTTCATGGTCACGTTGATGAGCACCGGCTTGTCGCGCCCGCGCTCGATCACGACCTGGTCCACCGCCAGCGCACTGATGGAGTGGATGTCCACGCTGCCCAGCGCAAAGGCCTTGCGCCCGCGCCCCTTGGTGATGTCGGTGCCGTCCGCGACCGCCGTGATGCCGCCCTCCAACGTCAAGGGCACCGGGTTGAGGTCGTGGCAGTTGATGGCCCCCAGGATAAAGGAGCGCACCTTGGTCCGCTTGAAGGGGTCGGGGTAGATCGGTCCCAGGATGCGGTCGAGGATGGGCAGCGCGAGCGCGACCCCGTGCGCCTCGTGGCCGACCCGGTGAATCTGGTTGCCGATGTCGTGGAGCATGGTGCCCAGAATCACCGCCAGAAACACGTCGTCGGCGTCACCCACGCCCGACTCCATGATGTCCGGGCGCACCCCGGCTTCCAGCAGCAGCTCGGTCAAGGCCATGCTGGCCGCGCCCGTGATAAAGGAATGGACCCGCCCGTGGTCGTTGTAGCCCAGCTTGCGCATGGTGACGTAGTTCGCCATGTCCCAGTGGGCCAGCGCCTCGGGGTCGCCGCGCAGGGCCTCGTAGGCGGCCAGGGCACGGGGGTACGCCTGGAGGTCGGCGTGGATCGCCCCGTGCGCCTCCGCGATCAGCTTGGCGCGGGGGGTGGTGAACTCGACGACGCGCCCGTCGGCCGGAACGTCGGCGGGTGGGGGGGGCGGGACGTCCGGCGTCCCCTCGCTGTGGCGGCCCTCCACGTCCTGAAGGTGCCCACCCGCCACGCTGAGGGTGAACTTGGAGTCGCCCGTGCCATGCCCCAGCCGCTCCTGGCCGGAGCGTTCCGGTTCAGGCGGCGTCCGGGGCTCACTCACCCTGGAACTCCGGCTTGCGCTTGGCCAGGAAGGCGGACGTGCCCTCGCGGAAGTCCTTGGTCGCCACCAGCATTCCGAAGAGGTCGGCCTCGATCTCCAGCCCCGCCTCCAGCGAGGTGTCCAGCCCCCGGCGCACCGCTTCCTTGACGAGCGAGAGCGCGATGGGCGCGTGCCGCACCATCTGCTCGGCGACCTCGCGGGCCTTTTGCAGGGGATCGTCCGCGACGTAGTTCACCAGCCCCAGGCGCAGGGCCTCCTCCGCGGCCATCTGCCGCCCGGTCAGCATCAGGTCGAGGGCCGGACCCGCCCCGACAAGACGGGCGAGGCGCTGGGTGCCCCCGAAGCCGGGAATCAGGCCCAGCGACACTTCGGGCAGGCCCAACTTCGCACCCGGCGAGGCCACCCGCACGTCGCAGGCCAGCGCGAGTTCCAGCCCCCCGCCCAGCGCGAAGCCGTTCACGGCGGCGATGGTCGGGATGGGCAGGTTCGCCACCGTCTGCATCACGTCCTGCCCGGCGAGGGCCAGTTCGCGGCCCTGGTACACGTCCTCCAGTTCGGCCAGCTCGCTGATGTCGGCCCCCGCCACGAACGCCCGGTCGCCGCCCCCGGTCACGATCAGGGCGCCGATCTCGGGCACGTCCACCACCGCGTCGAGGGCGGCGCTGATCTCGGCCAGGGTATCGGCGTTCAGCGCGTTGAGCGCCTTCGGGCGGTTGACGGTCAGCACCGCGAGCGGGCCGTGCTGGTCGAGCTGGATATGGTTGAACTCAATCTCGTCGAGCATCGTCATGGGTTCATCCTGCCACGCCCGGCGGCCGGGGTCAGCGGCCTTCGGCCCCGGCCAGCCGCACCACCGCGTCCAGCGCCACCCGCACCATCCGGTCAACCCCCTGCGCCAGCACCTCGTCGGGCACGAGCTGCGGGTCCCCGATGTCGTTGCTGCACGCGGTCAGGCAGCCCGCCCGCAGGCCATGCTGCGCCGCGACCAGAAAGACCGCGCTCGCCTCCATCTCGAAGCCCAGCACCCCGCGCGAGGCCCACAACCGGGCGTGTTCGGGCGTGCTGGCGTAAAAGGCGTCCTCCGTCATGATCAGCCCCGCGTGGTGCGGCACCCCCAGGGCACGGGCCGAGGCGACCGCCGCCTCCACGACCTCGAAGCTGGCGGCGGGGGCGTAGGGCGACCCGCCCAGCATCTGCCGGGTGGTGCCGTCGTTGGGCACGGCCGCCGTGGCGACCACCAGATCGGCGGGCTGCACGCGCGGGGTCGCGCCGCCCAGGGTGCCGACCCGGATCAGCGTCTTGGCCCCCAGCCGCGCGAGTTCCTCCGCGACGATGGCCGCGCTGGGGCAGCCCATCCCGGTCGTCTGCACGCTGACGCGCACGCCCCGGTAGGTGCCGGTGAAGCCCAGCAGTTGGCGGTGCTCGGTGTACAGGCGGGCGCCTTCCAGATACGTCTCGGCGATGCGCCGTGCCCGGCCCGGATCGCCGGGGAGCAGCACGTACTCCGCCACGTCGCCCGGCTCTGCCCGCAGGTGAATCTGACTCATGCGCGGCAGTATAGGGAGCCTCCCGGCGGGACAGGGGCGTGGGGCCAGCGGGGCGAGGTGGCCGGGCAGCGTCGTCTCTGAGAGGCGCGTCAGATTCCTCATCGGGGGGGCTGCGCCTCTCACACGCCATTTAGGGAAGGCCCCGGCTTGAGCTTTCTGAGAAGAAACCGTCATGTGATGCATGGCGGGAGGGGTTACAGTTCATGGCGTCCTCACGGCGTCTTCCTACGGTGAGGCCGTGCAGCGGGGCGGACCAGCCGCTTTCCCGCGTTTCAAAGGAGAACTATGCGCAAGTCCCTGACCCTCGCTTCGACCCTGGCCCTGGCCCTGGGTGCCGCCAACGCCCAGACGACCACCACGCAGACCCAGACGACGCAGACCACCCAGACCCCGGCGACGACCACGGCCACCCCGGCCCAGGTCACGACCTTTACCGACGTGCCCGCCGGGCACTGGGCCAAGGACGCGGTGGACCTGCTCGTGCAGCGTGGGCTGCTTCAGGGCTACCCGGACGGGACCTTCCGCGGCAACCAGAACATCACCCGCTACGAAGCGGCGCTGATCTTCTACCGCCTGCTCCAGACCGGCGCCCTGAGCAACGCCACCCTCAGCCAGAGTGACCTCGCCACCATCACGGCCGGGATGCAGGAGGTCGCCACCGAACTGGCCGCCATCAGCACCCGCGTGACGGACCTCGAGCGCCTCAACGCTGAGCAGCAGGCCCGCATCGCCGCGCTGGAAGAGCGCATCAATGCGCTGGGCACCGCCGGGACCGCTGGCGCCGACACGGCGGCCCTGACCGCCCGCATTGACGCGCTGGAAACGGCGATCCGCAACATCCCCGCCGGTCCCCAGGGTCCGGCTGGTCCGGCAGGCCCCGCTGGCCCTGCGGGCGCGGCGGCCAACACGGCGGCGCTCGAAGCCCGCATCGCGGCCCTGGAAGCCCGCGCGGCCACCACGACCACCACTCCTCCCACCACCGGCGGCACCACGACCATCGTGACGCCCCCCAGCACCGTCATCATCGGCGAGACGCCGAGCGGCACCACCAACGGCGTCACGCGCGGCGACCTGTACGCGGGCGTCTTCGTGGGCGCGAGCACGGCGGGCCAGACGCCCTGCTACGTCCCCAACGCGGAGGGCAATCCCGTCAACTACTGCGCCAGCTTCGGCGGCGTGGTGGGCACCACCTCGCTGATCGGTCCCTTCGGCGCCCGCGTCTCGGCCGACTACAAGCCCGGTCGCAACGCCATCTCGGCGGACGTGAACGCCACGGTCGGCCTGAACACGGGCACCAACATCCAGCCCTACGCGGGCGTGGGTCTGGGCCTGACGAGCAGCACCGCGCGTGGCAACACCAACACCAACGCGACCGACACCTACGTCAACGGAATCGTCGGCGTGGACTTCCAGGTAACCGATTCCATCGCCGCCTTTGTGGAAGGCAATGGCCGCTACTACCTGAGCAGCAACGGCACCGGCTCGGTGCAGAACAACAACGCGGCGACCGACCAGCGCGGCTTCGTGCCCGCCGTCCGCGCCGGTCTGAAGTTCTACTTCTGAAGCCAGCGTCCGCTCACGGGGTCCCCTGCGGGGGACCTCTTTTCGTTCCTGCTGTGTGGCACGGCGGCGCGGTAGACTTTGGGGGTATGCGACTCATGCAGTTGGTTCAGGTGCTGCTGCTGCTCGCGCTGGGAGGGTACCTGCTGCTCGTCGCGCTGGAAAATCCGGTGCCGGTGCGATTGCCGCTGCCACTGGGCCGCGGCGAGGCGCTGCTGCCCCTGGGGAGTGCGGTCGTGCTGTTTGCGGCGCTGGGCGCGGGCTATATGGCCCTGCTGCTGCTCCCCCCGCTGTGGCAGGCAGGCTGGCGACTGCGGCGGGGACGGCGCGAGCGGGCACTGCTCGAACACCGCCTGACGGCCGCCCTGCAAGCCCGGCTGGGCACGGCGCCCCCGGTCGCCGTCCCGGAGGACGCGTGAGCCGCCCGGCCCCGGCCCCGCCCGAGGCCCGCTGGCTGCTGGCCCCACCCCCGAGCCGGGGCGCCCTGCTGGAGACCATGCGCACCTGGGGTGTGTCACCCCCCCTCGCGCAGGTGCTGTACGGGCGCGGCCTGACCCCGGCCCGGCTGGACCCGGCGCTGGCACTGACCCCTAACCCGGCCCTGCGCGAGGCCGCGCGGCGGCTGATCGCGGCGGTGCGGGCCAAGAAGCGCATTCGCATCCACGGCGATTACGACGCCGACGGCGTGACCGCCACCGCCATCCTGGTGCGCGGCCTGCGGGCGCTGGGAGCAGAGGTCCACGGCTTTATCCCGCACCGCCTCAACGAGGGCTACGGCATTCACCCGGACCGGGTGGAGGAACACGCTGCCGCCTGCGACCTGCTGGTCACGGTGGACTGCGGGGTCACCAATCTGGAGGAGGTGCGGGCGCTGCTCGCGCTGGGCGTGGAGGTCATCGTGACCGACCACCACGCGCCCGGCGAGGATTACCCCGCCACCTTGGTCGTCCACCCGCACGAGACGGCGGACTACGACCCGGAGGTTCACAACCTGACCGGGGCGGGCGTGGCCTACCACCTGCTGTGGGCGGTGCAGGAGGCACTGGGCCTCCCCGCGCCCACCCCCCTCGCGGCGCTGGCGGCCCTGGGGACGGTGGCGGACGTGGCCCCCCTCGTCGGGGAAAACCGGGCGCTGGTGCGGCGCGGCCTGGAGGAACTGGCGCACACGGTGCTGCCGGGGCTGCGGGCCATGCTTCAGGCCAAGAAGGTCGAGCGGCCCAGTGCCCGCGACGTGGCCTTTTTGCTCGCGCCGCTGCTGAACGCGGCGGGGCGGCTGGGGGAAGCGGACCTCGCGCTGGAATTGCTGACCACCGAGAGCGAGCACCAGGCGCAGACGCTGGCGACCTATCTGGAGTCGCGCAACGGCGAGCGCCGGGTGCTGCAAGACCGGATGTACGCCGAGGCCCTCGCGCTCGCCGACCCCGCCGACCCCGCGCTGGTGCTCACGCACCCCGGCTGGCACGCGGGCGTGATGGGCATCGTGGCGAGCAAACTGGTGGAAGCCTTTTACCGCCCGGTGTACATCGTCGCGCAGGGCAAGGGCTCGGTGCGGTCCACACCGGGGATCAGCGCGGTGGAGGGCCTGCGGCGCAGCCGGGACCTGCTGAGGCGCTTCGGGGGGCACCCCGGCGCGGCGGGGTTCTCGCTGGACGAGACGAACTTCGCGGCGCTGCGCGACCGGGTACACGGCTACGTGCGCCAGTTTCCCCGTCCGGTCCCCGCGTGGCGGCTGGACGCGCCGTTGCCCCCCCTGGCCGCGACCCCGGAACTCGCGCAGCAGGCGGCGGCCCTCGAACCCTTCGGGACCGGGCACACGCCGCCCTTGTGGCACGTGCGCTCGCCCCTGTCGGGCACGCGGCTGGTGGGTGGGCGCGGCACCAGCCTGCAATTCCAGGCGGGAGGCCTGCGCGGCATCAAGCACGGGGAGACGCGGGCGGCCGACGGCGAACACGACCTCGCCACGCACCTCTCGCAAGACGAGTGGCGCGGGCGCACCCGGCTGGAGTGGCAGGGACAGGCGCTGCGGACCCCCACACGGCTGGGGCTTGACGGCGGTCCCGGCGTTGCCCCAGTGCCCCGCCTGGACCCCCGCGAGGCGATGAACCACTTACGCACCGGGGCGAGTGCCTACGCGGACGGCCCGGTCGCGGCCTACCTCGCGGGTCAGGTGCCGGGGTTGACGCTGGTGCGGGCTGGCGAGGGGCATCCCGGCGGCGAGCTGATCCTTTACGCCCTTCCCGACGAGGCCAGCCTGCGGACGTGGCTGACCGGAGGCCGGGTCGCCTTCGCCCTTGGCCCCAAGACGCTGGGCGAGCTGGAGGGCAGCCTCACCGCCCGGCACCTCCAACCCGCCACGGACGAGGCGCGAATGGCCGAGGCCGCCGACGCCTACCGCCGCTGGCAGTGGGCACACCTCTACCGGGTGCTGGATGACGAAGGGTGGAGCGCCGCTGTACACCACCTGCTGGGCCTGACCGGGCCGTCGTCGGCGGCGGCCCCTGCTCCAGCGGAACTCGCCGCCGCCGACGACTGACCAGGGGACGAGGCTTCTCCAGTGCCCCGTCCCTCTGTCTGCTCACGCTGTTACTCCTCGTCCAGCTCATCCTCGTCGCCGAACCCGTCCGCAAAGTCCTCGTCGTCCTCCACGTGGGTGCGGCGCACCTCCTCCGGGCGACCCAGCGAGAGGGCCGTGGGGTCTTCCTCCCCGGCCAGCACCGACTGGGCGCGGGCGAGGACGGGCGGGTCGGCGGGCTGGACGCCGTAGCGCTCGGCGAGGTAGGCCGACACCCAGGCCCCGAAGTACCACAGGGCGAGGCTGCCCGCGTACCCGCTGGGCGGAGCACCGCCCTCACCCTGTGGAAAGGGCACGTGCAGCACCTCGTCAATGCGCGACTCCAGCACCTCGCGCACGATGTGCAGGGTCGGATCCGGGTCGCCCAGAATCAGGGCCACCTTGGCGTCGCCCTTCTCATGCTGGGCCTCGAAAGCCCCGGTCGCCACCGCGAGGGGATCGCCCAGCACGGGCACGGCGAGCGTCTTGCCCACCCGCGCGAGCAGCGACTGCCAGGCGTGCGGCAGCGCCTCAGCGTCGGGGGCGGCGAGCAGCAGGGGCGTGCGGCCCCACAGCGACCACGCGAGGTCGCGGGCGGGATTGCCCTCCGTGACCTCCGGGGCGCACTGGTCGCGCAGCGTGGCGAGCAGGGCCTCCGCCTCGGCGGCCTCCTGCGCGTGGCCGGAGGCGTGGGCGAGGTACTGGGCCGCGTGGTAGGTCGCGGGCAGGCCGCCCGGCACGAGCACGTCCACATCGTCGGGGACGCCCCCGGTGCTGACCCGGCGCACCCCGGCCCCCGCCACCTCCGCGAGGTCGGCGTAGTCGCGGGCGGCATCGGCGGCGTCGGCGCTGGACACGACAAACTGCGTGCCCGCGCGGGTCAGGCTGCCGGGAATCAGGCCAGCCGCGAGGTGCGCGGCGAGGGCGCCCTCCCCCACCCCGATCAGGCCGTGGGGGCCGGGCTCGGGCTGGGTGGGTCCGGCGTAGGCGCCGGGCAGGCGGGTCAGCAGAGAAAGCAGGTCCATGTCCCCAGGGTACACCGGGCATGAGAGGCAGCGGAAAAACGTCGCCCACACCGACGTTTTCGGCTTCATGCGACCTTAGTCAAACATGCTAGACTCGCCCGCGTGCGTTTCCGGACCTCCGCCTTCTCCCGCCGGATTAACCGGGCCGGGTTACAACAAAAACACCACCCCGCGGGGTGGCGTCTGGGTGCCCGCAGGGTGCTGGGCAGGGGTGGCGCACTCGACAGGACTCGAACCTGTGGCCTTTGGCTCCGGAGGCCAACGCTCTATCCACCTGAGCTACGAGTGCATAGCCCAGGTAACCTAGCACCTTCCCACAAGGAGATCAAGTGAAGAACAAAAAGGCCCTCAACATCTTTCTGGGCGTGCTCGCGCTGCTGCTGGTGATCGGCATGGCCTACCAGTTCACGCCCAACCTGGGCTCGCTGTTCGGCGGCGGCGATAAGGGAACCCCGGCCATGACCGTCAACGGCCAGACGGTGACCGTGCAGGAGCTCGAGGCGCTGCGCCAGAGCAACCCGGTGCTGTCGAGTGCCCAGAGCGGGGTGCTGGCCGACGACTTCAAGACCTACGTGGTCGCGCAGCAGGCCCGGCAGGTCGCGCTGCGGCAGGCCGCCGGGGACATCGACGTGAGCCGCGCGGACGTGAACGCCGAGGTGGACAAGATCCGCGAATCCAACGGCCTGACCGACAACAAGGCCTGGACTGACGCCCTGCAACAGGCCGGGCTGACCGACTCGCAGTTCCGGGCACAGATGCGCGACCAGCTTGCCGTGAACCGCAAGGTCGAGGAGATCAAGGGGGCGGCCCCCGCTCCTTCGGACGCCGAGGTGCGGCTGCACTACGACCTGAACCCGGAGAGCTACCAGACCGACGCCCGCATCGTGGGCCGCCAGATCGTGGTGAACGACAAGGCCAAGGCCGAGGACCTGCTGCGCCAGATTCGCGGGGGGGCCGACTTCGACGCGCTGGCGAGCAAGAACAGCACCCAGTTCGCGGACCGGGGCGGCGCCCTGGGTCCCCTCGAGAACGGCCAGCCCCGCCCGGTCGCGCAGGTCGCGCTGCCCAGCGAGGTCGGTGCGGCGGCCTTCGCTCTCACCGAAGGCGGCGTGACCGACGTGGTGGAGAGCGGCGGCAAGTTCTACCTCGTGCAGGTCGAGGAGTACCTCGCGCCCACTGTCAAGCCCTTCGAGCAGGCCAAGGCCGACGCCCAGAAGACGGTGGCCGAGCAGAAGAAGAACCGCGCCGTCGAGGAGTGGTTCAGCGGCATCGAGAAGAACATCAAGGTGGACGTCAGCGACCCCAACTGGAAGACCGAGAACCCCACGGTCGCGGCTGTGGCCGGGCAGGAGATTCCTTACTCGGCGGTCGTGGAACAGGTCGTGCAGAACGAGCAGTTCACCTCGCTGCTGGGACAGGTTCCCGCCGAGCAGGCCGGGCAACTCGTCAACAGCCTGCTCAAGCCGCAGATCACCGAGCAATTGATTCAGGCCTACGCCGCCCCGCAGGTCGCACAGAGCCTGAAGCTCCCCATGACGGGCACCCGTCAGGAGCAGGCCGCCGGGCTGGTCGCCTACGGCGGGCGCGACGTGAAGGTCACGGACGCCGAGATTCAGGCGTACTACACCCAGAACCGCTCGCAGTTCGAGACCCCGGCAAGCGCTGCCGTCGCGGAAGTCAGCTTCCCCGATCAGGCCAAGGCCACCGCCTTCCGCCAGAGCTTCGCGGGCGGCGACCCCGTTCAGGCGGCGGCCCGTGCGGGCGGCACCGTCTCCGAGCGCGGCGAGGTCAGCGCGGGCAGCGGCACCCTGGGCGAGGAAGTCGAGGCCGCCGTCTTCGGGGCCGAGAACCTCAAGGCTGCCGGGGAAGGCCGCGTCAGCGACGTGGTCAAGGTGGGTGACCGCTACGTGGTCGCCTACGCGACCGGCCTGAAGCCCGCCGTCGTGCAGCCGCTGGCCGAGGTCCGCGACCAGATTCGCGAGCAGGTGCTGGCGACCAAGCGCTCGGAGGCCGGGCAGAAGTTCCTGAGCGAGGAGGTCGCCAAGCTGAAGCCCAAGAACAACCTCCAGGCCGTGCTGGACGCGCAGGAGAAGCGTGTGGCCGCCGCCGCGCCCGCCCCGGGTCAGGCGCCCGCCGGGCAGGCTGCGGGGAGCGAGGAAGGGGCCGCTCAGGGCGAGGACGCCGGGGCGGAGGACGCGGCTGCACCTGCCGACAACGCCGCCGAAGCTGGGGGCGAAGCGCAGACGGACGCCCCCGCCGAGAGTGGGGCACCGGCCACCGAGTAATTCCTCGCACCCACAGCAACCGGGGCGGCTTCCGAACAGGGGGCCGCCCCTTTCCTCATGGTCCGCCAGACAGCGCAGGCGGCTCCCGGTGTCTGCCCGCTAGAATCCCTCCCGATATGCCGCGCGTGTTTTCAGGAATCCAGCCGACCGGGGACCCCCACATCGGCAACTACTTCGGGGCCATGAAGAACTATGTGCGGCTGGGCGAGGAGTACGGCAAGAACTCCATCTACTGCGTGGTGGACCTGCACGCCATCACCAACCCCGCCGCCTACGACCCCGCCCGGCTCGCCGAGCGCACCTTCGAGATGGCGGTCGCCACCTTCGCGGCGGGCCTCGACCCAGCCAAGGTCACCTTTTTCGTGCAGTCGCAGGTGCCCGAGCACCACGAGCTGAGCTGGGTCTTCACGGCGCTGACCCCGGTGGGCGAGCTGGAGCGCATGACCCAGTACAAGGACAAGTCCGAGCAACTGGAGAGCGTTCCGGCGGGCCTGCTGATGTACCCGGTGCTGATGGCCGCCGACATCCTGCTGTACAAGGCCGACACCGTGCCGGTGGGCGAGGACCAGACCCAGCACATCGAGCTGACCCGCGAGATCGCCCGCAAGTTCAACCACGCCTACGGCGAGACGTTCCCCGAGCCCAAGGCCGTGTACGCCAAGGACGCTCTGCGGATTCCGGGTGTGGACGGCCACGGCAAGATGGGCAAGAGCAAGGGCGAGACGAGTACCCTGGGCATTCTCGAACCCCTCGATTCCATCTGGCAGAAGGTGCGGGTGGCCCCCACCGACCCCGCCCGCGTGCGGCGCACCGACCCCGGCGACCCCGACAAGTGCCTGATCGGGGACTACCACAAGCTCTTTTCCGACCTGCCCACTATCGAGACGGTGTACGCAGGCTGCCGCACCGCCGGAATCGGCTGCGTGGACTGCAAGAAGATGCTAATGGAGGGGATGCGGCGCGAGCTGGAGCCGCTGCAAGCGCGGGCCGCCGACCTCCGCGCCGACCCCGACCTCGTGCGCGACGCGCTGGAGCAGGGAGCGAAAGAAGCCCGCGCCATCGCACAGCCCGTTATGGAGGAAGTGCGCGAGAAGGTCGGCTTCCTGAAGTCTCGGTAGGAACGTGACTACCCTCGCTCCGCCCTTTCCCGCCAGCTTCGTGGTGCGGCTCCCAAGTTTTGAGGGCAGCCTAGCGGAGCTGGCTTCGGCCTTGCGAACGGGCCGGGTCGAGCCGGGCGAGGTGGGCCTCTTGCACCTCACCCGCGAGGTGCTGGGCTGGGCGCGGGCACAGGGGGTCGAGGGACACCCGGAGGCACTCCCCGCGCTGGCGGGCGTGATCGCGCTCAAGGCGCGGCTGTTGCTGCCTGCCCCCGAGCCGGACCCCTCCCCCGAGGGCGAGTGGGACACGGACCCGCTGGACGATCTCGTGGAAGGGGTCGAGGCGCTGGCGGAACTCGACGCGCTGGTGGGCTTTCTGGCGGCCCGCCGCCGCGAGCGCGAGGGGCTGATTCCGGCCCGCCCGGTGCCCCTCAACCTGCCCCGCCGCGAGCGTCCCGCGCAGCCTGCCCGCAGCCTCGCCCGGCTGGTGAAGGCCGCGCAGAACGCCGTGCGGCAGGTCGAGGTGCCGCTGCTCTCGCGTGAGCGCCTCACGCTGGCGGACGCGCTGGGGGCACTGCGGGCCTTCGGGGTGCGGCTGCGGACCTTCACCTTCCGGGGCATTCCGGCCCAGGACTGGGGCGAGCGCACGACCTACTTCGCCGCGCTGCTGGAGGGCGTGAAGGAGGGGGCCTTCAGCGTGGAGCAGGAGGCGAGCTACGGGGAGATTCAGGTCACGTCACATCTGGCGGAGGACTGATGGTCAGACCCCCTCCGGTACCCCGTAACTGTGCCCCGCCCCCTCCAATCCCAGCATCACGTCGAGGTTCTGCACCGCCGCGCCGCTCGCGCCTTTGCCGAGGTTGTCCAGCCGCGAGACGAGCAGGGCATGGTCCCCCCCGGGGCTGGCGTAGACGAACAATTCCAGCTCGTTCGTGCCGTTGAGCACCTGGGGATCGAGGATGGCTTCAGCGGGCTGGCCGTGCTCAAAGGGCATCACCCGGACGAAACGTTCACCGGCGTAGTGGTCGGTCAGCGCCTCGTGAAGCTGCGCCGCCGTCACACCCAGCGGTCTCAGGTGCAGCGGAATCTGGACCAGCATCCCCTGCCGCCAGCCGCCGACGTGGGGGGTGAAGAGGGGCGGCTGGGTCAGGCCACCGTGCCGCGCCATCTCGGGCTGGTGCTTGTGGGTCAGCGAGAGGGCGTAGCTCTTGAATGGCCCGGCCATCGGATGCTCGCCGCGCCCCTCGTGCGCGTCCACCAGCGCCCGGCCCCCGCCCGAGTATCCGGAGAAGCCCTGCACGCTGAGGGGCAAGTCGGGCGGCAGCAGGCCCGCGTCCGCCAGCGGGCGCAGCAGCGCGATCGCTCCCGTTGCGTA
Source organism: Deinococcus sp. HSC-46F16 (assembly GCF_024171495.1). Lineage (NCBI taxonomy): Bacteria > Thermotogati > Deinococcota > Deinococci > Deinococcales > Deinococcaceae > Deinococcus > Deinococcus sp. HSC-46F16. Next base: position 27,544 of record NZ_JALJZW010000008.1, on the reverse strand, counting down.
GCAGCCGGGGTTGCTGACCAAGCGGGCGGCGCGAATCTCCTCGCGGCTCTGCCTGGTCAGTTCGGGAAAGCCGTAGGCCCACCCCTCCGCCGTGCGGTGGGCGCTGCTGGCGTCCAGCACGCGCGTGGCCGGATTCTCGATCATCGTCACGGCTTCCCGCGCCACGTCATCGTGCAGGCACAGAATGGCGACATCGGCGCTGTTCAGCAGTTCGCGCCGGGCTTCGGGGTCCTTGCGGCGGGCGGGGTCGATCCTCAGGAGGTCGAGGTCCTCGCGGCCCTCCAGCCGGGCGCGGATTTGCAGGCCGGTGGTTCCGGCCTCGCCGTCGATAAAGATGCGGGGGGTCATATCAGTCGGTCTCCATAACAAAGCCGCACCAGCGGCGCGAGGTCGCTCTTGGCCGGGTCACCTGCGGCGATGCGGGCGAGCAGGGCAGCGGGCGTCAGCCACTCGGCCCCGCTAAAGTCGTGCGGATTGTAGGCGGGGGCCGCATCGGTGCGGAGTTCGTAGACCCGCATGAAGATGTTCAGGCCTGCGTCCTGCGGGGTAAAGGCGCCGATCTCCCGCCAGGCCACCGCGTTCACGTCCAGATTCAGCTCCTCCTGGGTTTCGCGTCGAAAAGCGGCCTCATAGCTCTCGCCACGCTCCACATGGCCGCCGACACTCATGTCGAGGCAGCCAGGGAACACCCGCTTGGTCAGCGTCCGGCGCGGAATCCACAGCTCGCCGTGCGAGTTGACGAGAAAGGCGTTGACGCCCCGCACGGGGAGGCGCCGCGCCCACGCCTCGTCGCGGGTCACGCTCCCGATCACCTCGTCGCGCTCGTTCACGAGGTCGAGCCATTCCACGTCGTTCATGCGCCCGATTCTCTCACCAGCGCGGCTTCATCTCGCCCATGACGTGGTAGAGCAGCGCCTTTTGCGCGTGCAGGCGGTTCTCGGCCTGGTCAAAGACGCGGCTCTTGGGATGCTCGGTCGCCTCGGGTACCGTCTCCTCGCCGTAGTGGGCGGGAAGGCAGTGTAGGAAGATGCCGTGCGGGGCGATGGTCTCCAGCATCGCGGGCGTGACCTGGTAGCCCCGGAAGGCGCGGCGGCGGATATCGGCCTCCGCCTCCTGGCCCATGCTGATCCACACGTCGGTGTACAGCACATCGGCGCCCTCGATGGCGGCGAGGTCGTTCGTCAGGGTGACCTGCACGCCCGCCTTGACCGCGTCCATCAACACGCCCGCGTTCGGCTCGTAGCCCACCGGGGTCACGATGGTGACGTCCGTACCCGTCAGGACACCGAGGTGGATGTGGCTGTTGGCGAGGTTGTTGCCGTCGCCGATATACACCACCCGCCGCCCGCGCAGGTCGGTGCCGAACTCCTGCTCGATGGTCTGGTAGTCGGCCAGCAGTTGCGCAGGGTGCAGCATGTCACTGAGGCCGTTGATAACGGGGATGGCCGCGTGGTCGGCGAGTTCCTGAAGCGTCTGCTGGAGGTACACCCGCCCCATCACCCCGTCCACCCACCGTTCGAGGTTGCGGGCCACGTCGCTCACGCGTTCGCGGGTGCCCAGGCCGATCTCCTGGTTGCTGAGGGTGATCGCGTGCCCGCCGAGCTGGTACATGCCCACGTCGAAGGTGGTACGGGTGCGCAGACTGGCCTTTTCGAAGATCAGCGCGAGGCTGAGGCCCGCGAGCGGCTTCACGTCCCGCCACTCGCCCCGGCGCATGGAGTGGGCGGTGTCCAGCACCGCACGCAGTTCCCCCGGCGTCATATCCAGATTGCTCAGAAAGTCGCGCCCGGCCATCACCGGGGTGGGCAACGTGGCGGGGATCAGGCGGGCAGGGGCGTCCAGCGTCATGGCGAGTAAGTATACGCGTTTATGCAAGAAGATGCAGAACCGGGGACAAGATTGGCGAGATTCGGCGTCCCCGGTTTCCCCGCGCCGTACACTCCGGAGCCGATGCCCCCTGCCCCCTCTCCCCTACCCGCCCGCAGCCTGCTCCTGGCCCTGCTGATCACCTTCATCTGGGGAGTGAACTTCGTGGTGATCAAGTGGTCGGTCTCGGACGCGTCGCCGCTGCTGGTCGCCGCGCTGCGCTTCGCGGTGGCGGCGTTTCCGGCGGTGCTGTTCGTGCCGCGCCCGCGCCTCTCTGCGCGAATTCTGTGGGGCTACGGCCTCGCGGTGGGGGTGGTGCAGTTTGGGCTGCTGTATCTCGCCGTGCAACTCGGCATGAGCGCGGGGGTGGCGTCGCTCTTGATGCAGACGCAGGCGTTTTTCACGGCTCTCCTTGCCGACCGCTTTCTGGGCGAACGCATCACGCCGCCGCAGATGCTGGGGATGGTGCTGGCCTTTGGGGGAATGGCGGTCATCGGGACGGCCTCGGGCGGGGACGTGACGCTGATCGGGCTGGGGCTCACGCTGGTGGCGGCGCTGGGATGGGCGATCAGCAACCTGCTGGTACGGGCGTCGGGCGGGGCCAACGTGTTCGCGCTGGTGGTCTGGAGCAGCCTGATCGCGCCGCTGCCGCTCGCGGGGCTGGCCGTGCTGACCGAAGGCTGGGACGCGGTGGTGGGCACGCTGACGGGTTCGGGGATCACGTTTTGGGCCGCCGTCCTGTTTATGGGGCTGGGCAATACCGTGCTGGGCTTCGGGGTCTGGAGCTGGCTGATTCAGCGGCATGGGGCAGCCCGAATCGCGCCCCTCTCGCTGCTGGTGCCCGTGTTCGGGATGCTGGCGAGCGCCGTCTTCTACCGGGAAGCCTTCCCCGCGCTCAAGCTGCTGGGAGCCGGGCTGGTCCTGGCGGGGCTGGTGCTGCATGTGCTGGGGGGCCGGGTGGGGACGCGGCTGGCGGTGCGCGGGGCGCAGTAGGACCGCCGCCTGCCGACCGCGTACCCTGTCCCCCATGAGCCTCCCCTCTGGCCTCTACGACTCGCACATGCACACGCCGCTGTGCGGGCACGCGACCGGGCACCCGCGCGAGTACGCGCAGGCGGCGCTGGACGCGGGCCTCGCCGGGCTGTGCTTCACCGACCACATGCCGATGCCCACGTGGTACGACGCGGGGTGGCGGATGCGGCTGGAACAACTGGCGGGGTACGTGGACACCGTGCGGGAGGTGCAGGCCGAATTCGCCGGGCGGCTGGACGTGCGGCTGGGGCTGGAGGCCGACTTTCACCCCGGCACCGAGCGCTTCGTGGAGCGGGTCCTTGCCGCGCACGACTGGGACTACGTGATCGGCAGCGTGCATTACCTGGGCGCGTGGGGCTTTGACAACCCGGAGTTCGTGGCCGAGTACGAGGACCGCGACCTGGGCCAGCTCTACCGCCACTACGCGGCGCTGGTGGAGGGGGCGGCGCGGACGGGCCTCTTTGACGCGCTTGGGCACCTCGACCTGCCCAAGAAGTTCGGGCACCGCGCCCCCGACGACTCGGCGCTGCTGCGCGTGCTGGACGTGGTGGCGGGGCTGGGGCTGGCCCTGGACTTCAATACGGCGGGGTGGCGCAAGCCGGTCGCGGAGGCCTACCCGTCACCGGAGTTGACCCGCGAGGCCGCCGCGCGGGGTATCCCCTTCGTGCTGGGGTCGGATGCCCACGCGCCCGCCGAGGTGGGCTTCCGCTTCGGGGACGCGCTGGCGCAGATCACGGAGGCGGGCGGCCGCATCGTCACCTTCCAGGGGAGGCAGGCCCGTGGCTGAGGTCACCCGCAAGGCGCTGGTGTCGGCCCTGAAAAGCACCGCCGACCTTCTCGACGTGCTGGGCGAGGACCCGTTCCGGGCACAGGCCTACCGGAGCGCGGCCCGCAGCCTGGAGGCACTCGACACCGATGTGCCCACGCTGCTGGCTTCCGGCTTCGCGGGGGTGCCCAAGGTGGGCAAGGGCATCGCCGCCGAGCTGCTCGCCTACGCCGAGGGCGGGAGCTTCGGGCCGCTGGAGGACGCCGCGAGCCAGGTGCCAGCTGGGGTGCTGGGCCTCTTCCGCGTGCGGGGGCTGGGGCCGAAGAAAATCCGGGCGCTGTGGGACGCCGGAATCGATTCGCTGGAGGGGCTGCGCGAGGCCGCCCGCGATGGCCGGGTCGCGGCCCTGAAGGGCTTTGGGGCCAAGAGTGCCGGAACCATTCTGGAGGCGGTGGAGTTCGCGCTGGGGGCACAGGACCGCCAGCACCTCTCTACCGGGCAGGCCGTAGTGGAAGGCTTGATCGCCCGTCTGGACGGCCTCGACCCCCGCCCTGCCGGGGACGTGCGCCGGGGGCTGGAGACGGTGCGGACGGCACGGGTGACGATCACAGGGACGGCGGAAGATGTGCGGGCACGATTGGAGCACGCCGTAGAGGACCTGGCCCCGCTGGAGGGCAAGCCACTGCTCGCAGGCCGGGTGGATGGCGTCCCGGTCGAGGTGGGCTACGCCTCCGCCGAGGTGCGCGGCGCCCTCGACCTGATGCTGGGCGGCAGCACGGCCTACCGCGAATCCTTGCGGGCCGAGGCCAAAGCGAAGGGCTTGGACCTCAGCGGGCGGGGGTTGCGGCGCGGCGACACCCTCCTTCCTACCCCGACCGAGGCCGACGTGACCCGCGAACTGGGCCTGCCCCTGCGCCCTGCCGAATACCGCGAGCCAGAGCACGACGCGGTGTGGGAGTCGCTGCCCTCGCCTGAAAAACTCGTGACGGTGACCGACATCCGGGGCATGCTGCACACCCACTCGGTCTGGTCGGACGGGGCCGCGACCCTGCCGGAGATGGTGGCGGCGGCGCGGGCGCTGGGGCACGCCTACCTGGGCACCGGGGACCACTCGCGGGCGGCGAGCTACGCGAACGGCCTGAGCCTGGAGCGGCTGCGGGCCTACGTCTCGGAGATTCGTGCCTTGCAGGGCGCGGGCCTGCCCATCCTCGCCGGGGCAGAGGTGGACATCCTGCCCGACGGCTCGCTGGACTACCCCGACGAGGACCTGCTGACCCTGGACTACGTGGTGGCGAGCGTCCACAGCCACTTCACCCTGGACCCCGCCCGGCAGACCGAGCGGCTGGTGCGGGCGGCCTCGCACCCCCTGGTGACCATCCTGGGCCACCCCACCGGACGGCTGCGGCTGCGGCGCCCCGGCTACGCGCTGGACCTCGACGCGGTGCTGGAGGCATGCGCGGCGAACGGCACGGTCGTCGAGATCAACGCCAACCCCTACCGCCTGGACCTGGACTGGCGGGACGTGCTGCGGTGGCGCGAGCGGCTGACCTTCGCGGTGAACACCGACGCCCACGTGCCTGGCGGCCTGGGCGACACCCGCTACGGGGTGGCGATGGCGCGGAAGGCGGGGCTGACTCCGGCGGGGGTGGTGAATACGCTGTCGCAGGAGGAATTCCTAGCGTTCGTGGAGCGGCAGCGGGGGGCGCGGGGGTAAGGCGCAGGCCGCACCAGCAAAAAGCCCCAGCTTGAACCGGGGCTTTTGCTGGCAGTTCAGTCCCCCACCGCGGGCGGCGTCCCCCCCTGCTCCCCGTCGGCCAGCTTGATCAGCCACATCATCAGCTGCACCAACGCCAGGGCCATCGCGGGCAGTCCGGCCACCATCATGATCCAGCCGCTGATCTGCTGGTTTTGCAGGGGGCTGAGGTCCCACAGGCACAGCGCCCCCACGTAGGGCGTGTACAGCACCTGCCGCGAGTACAGCCACACGCTGGCGACCGCCATCATGGGCAGGGCGGCAAGCAGGCCGAACCACCCGCGCGAGCCGATGTGCGCGGGCTGCACGGTGGGCAGGGGCCGCAGCACCACGCTCCAGACCATCAGGCTGCTCAGCAGGTACAGGGCGGGCAGCAGGGCGGCGGCCGTGTTCGTCACCACTGAGGCGTTGAAGCCCGCCGGGACGTTCCAGAAGATGATGACCGCACTCCACACCGCCAGCGCCACCCAGGGGTCGAGTAGCACGCCCAGCAATCGCCCGAAGGGACGGCGCGGGTCAATTTGAATCCCGCGCGGCAGCCCCAGCACCAGCAGTGGGGGCACCACCTCCGCGAGCACCATCAGCCGGGCCATGTACAGGGCCATGCTGTTCACCGTCAGGTTCGTCGCCGCCGACTGGGTGGAAAGAATCAGCAGCACCACGCCGAGGCCGAAGAGCACGGTCTTCCACACCGGCCAGTTCGCGCGGCCCTCCGGGGTGCGGCGGGCGCGGGCGTAGTGCCAGAAGTACAGCGCCGTCACCGCCAGCACAGGCAACCACACCAGCGGATCGAAGCGCAGGGCGAGCAGTTCGGCCAGGCCGGGGTTCAGGTCGGCGGGGGCCAGGGTCATGGGGAGGAAGGTCATGGCAGCGGGTTCTCCAGAACGTGGGTAAGGTCGCGCGTGACCCGCTCCACGTCGGTGAGCTGGGTGTAGTCCCACAGCACGCGGAGCTTGCCGCCCGCGTCAATCAGGTAGGTGGCGGTGGTGTGGTTGATCTGGTAGTCGTCCGGCCCCTCCACGTCCGCCTTCTGGTAGCCCACCCCATAGGCGCGGGCGACCTCCGGCAGCGCGGACGCGGGCACGCGCACCCCGGTGGCTTTCCCGAAGTATTCGACGTAGGCCTTGAGGCGCTCCGGCGTATCGCGCTGCGGGTCCACGCTGACCAGCACCACGTCCACCTTGTCGCGCTGCTCGGCGGGCAGCGCCTGCCGCGCCCGTTCGAGGTACGCCAGCGTCAGTGGGCAGATGTTGGGGCAGTGGGTGAAGCCGAAAAAGAGCGCGGTCGCCCGGCCCGACCCACCGGGCGTGAAGGTCCAGGGCTGGCCGTTCTGGTCGGTGCCCCGGAAAGGCGCCGCCGCCACCGGGGGCGTGTAGGCCGTGCCGTAGTAGGGAAAGGGACTCTGCACGCGGGCGTACACCCACGCGCCGCCCAGCACGAGCGTCACCGCCACCGCCGCCAGCAGCGCCGAGAGGTACCAGGGACGCGGGCGGGGGGCGGAGGGCAGCGGGGTGGGCTCAGTCATGGGCAGGGTCCTCGGGGGGTCAGGGCAGGCGGACGGTGGCGGAGACGGTCAGGGTGCGGCCGTCCCGCGCGACGAGCACCAGCGGAACACGCTCGCCGGGCTTGAGCGGCCGCATCAGGTCCATCAGCATCAGGTGGTCTCCGCCCGGCTTCAGGATGAGTTGCCCGCCCGCCGGAACGGTCAGGCTTTTCACCCCGCTCATGCCGACCCGCCCCTGGGCGTCGCGCCGGGTGGTCATCAGCATGACGTGTCCGGCGGCAGAGCTGCGGGCCGACGTGAGCACCACCGGGGTCTTGCCAGGATTGCGCAGGGTCATGCCCGCGCTCGTCTCGGTCGCGCCAGGCGGCACCGCGACCACGCTGGCCCCCTGCACGGTGAGGGGCAGGCGCTGGGCCGAGGTGGCAGAGGAGGACGGGGCGGGCACCGCGTGGGTGGAATGGGCCACCGGAGCAGAGGGTTGCCCCGCCTGGCTGCGAATCGCGGCGGCGGGAATCACGACGGCGGCGAGCGCCAAGGAGAGGAGCAGGGGGGTGGGTCTGGACATGAGGAGTGGGAGCCTCCGAACAGGGGCGCGGGAGGAAGCGGGGGGCCAGCAATGCCCGCAGTCTAGGGTGGGGGGGTCGGCCCTTTGTCCCCGGCTCCGTGGGTGGGCAGGGAGGGAGCGGCACGCTGCGCTATGGTGGAAGGTGACGTGACGCGCAAACCCACGATTCAGGATGTGGCCCGGCGGGCCGGGGTGGGGGTCGGCACCGTGTCGCGCGTGCTGAACAACCACCCGTCGGTGCGCGGCGCCACGCGCGAGGGCGTGCTGCGGGCCATCGCCGACCTCGACTACACCCCCAATCCGCACGCCCGCCGCATCGCAGGGGGCAAAAGCTACACCATCAGCGTGCTGCTGCCCGTCGTGACCACCGAGTTCTACGTGCGGCTGCTTGACGGGCTGGAGAGTGCCTTTCAGGCCGCCCGCTACGACGTGGCGATCTTTCCGCTGCTCGACCGCTCGCGGCTGGAGCGCTACCTGGGCTCGCACACGCTGGCCTATCAGGCCGACGGGCTGGTGATGGCCACCTACAACCTCACCTCGCTGCTCGCCGAACGGCGGGTCCGCACCGGGCAGCCCACGGTGCTGGTCGACGCCTACGCCGAGGGGGTGGACTGCGCCTACATGGACAACGTAACGGGCGGGCGCCTCGCCGGGGAGTACGCGGCGACCCTGCCGGGGGACCTGTATGCGGTCTGGGTGGAGACCGAACTCGACCAGCTCTTCACCACCCGCGTCTTCGAGGACCGGCGCAGCGGATTTGTGGCGGCCCTCACGGCGGCGGGGCGGCCCCTGCGCGGCGAATTCACCGCGAGCTTCGACCCCCTCGCGGCCCGGACGGTCGCCGCTGGCCTGCTTGACGCGGCGGCGCTGCCCTGCACGGTCTTCGCCTCCGCCGACCTGCTGGCGGGCGCCCTGCTGGACGAGGTCCACGCACGGGGCTTGACCATCGGCGAGGACGTGCGGGTGATCGGCTTCGACGACCAGCCGTGGGCGGCGGCCCGCGCCCTGACCACCCTGCACCAGCCCGTCGAGGCGATGGGGTTTGAGGCGGCGGGCCTGCTGCTCGGGCGGCTGGGCGGCTACCGGGGTCCGGCCCGCGCCCGGCGTTTCGACCCCCGGCTGGTCGTGCGCGGCTCGGCGTAGCGCGGCCCCTCCAGAAGGGCGCCGGGCTCAGCGCTCCCGGTCCGGGCGGCTGTGGCCCACGGGCGACCGTTCCGCGTGCTGCACGCCGTCGCGGCCACGCGCCTTGGCCGCGTACATGGCCTCGTCGGCGCGGGCCACCACCCGCTCGGGCGGCTCGCCGGGCGCGGAGACGGCCACGCCGAACGACGCCGTGATGCCCCTCACCCCGTCCACCCGTTCCTGGGCCAACCGCGCCCGCAGGGCGGCCAGCAGGGTCCGCAGCGTGCCCGGCTCCAGCGGCGGCAGGATCAGCATGAACTCTTCCCCGCCCCAGCGGGTCGCTACGCCGCCGGGGGGCAGCAGCTCGCGCGAGAGACGGGCCGTCATCTGCAAGACCCGGTCACCCACCGCGTGCCCGTAGGTGTCGTTGACCGCCTTGAAGTGGTCGAGGTCGAACACCACCAGGATGAAGGGGCGCCCGGCGTGCGCGAGTTCGGCCAGCCGCTCCTCCCCGGCCCGGCGGTTGGCGAGGCCGGTCAGCGCGTCCTGCCGGGCCGCCTGCCGCGCCGCCAGAAGTTGCCCGCGCTGCGCCCCGAAGGTCGCCTGCATCAGGATCATGATCAGGCCGACGATCTGAAACTGCATCACCGAGGCCGCGAGGTCCACGCTGCGGGCCTCCGGACCCCAGAAGACGCGGTAGAGGCACACCGCCAGCGCCAGCAGGTACGTCACCGCCGACCATTGCAGCGCCTCGCGCGGGGCGAACAGCAGGAAAGCTCCGGCGTACAGCACCGGAAACCAGTAGGTGCTTTCGCTGAGCAGCGAGAGGTGCCCGCCGCCGCTGCCCGGCCAGGGCCACAGCCCCACCAGAAAGTAGACCGTGAGCCCCAGCAGCGCCGCCCGCGCCGCCGGAATCAGGCCGATCCAGCGCCGCCGCACGCACAGCAGCAGCCCCAGCAGCAGCAGCGTGAGCAGCGGCAGCGCGATCAGGTCGCGCGGCGTGGGCGTCGGCCACTGGATCGCCAGCGTCCCCAGGCAGGCCAGCGTTCCCACCCAGGCCAGTTGCCCGAACATCCGCCGCTGGGTCCGCGCCGTGTAGTCCCAGGCCAGCGGGTCGGCGGAGTCGGAACCGGGTTGGGTCATACAGGCCCTCCAGAAAACCGGTGGCGGAGACAGGCGGGCAACGTGTCCGGTGGCTCCATTGTGCGGGTTCTCGCGGGTCCTGTGCGCTGAGAGGCGACCGAAGACTTTAGTGAAACTTGGCCCAGAGGCGGGACTTTCTCAACTTCAGCGCACCTGCGCCTCATGGGCCGGAGCCGGGTTGGCGGCGGCAGGCCGCACCGTGTGGTGAACCCGGCAGCGGGCCTCGTAGGTTTCCTGGGCACCGACGAGCACCACGGGGTCGTCGTAGCGGGCAGGCTGCCCCGCGATCAGGCGCTGCGAGCGGGTCGCCGGGGCGCCGCACACCGTGCAGATGGCGGTCAGCTTCTCCACACTCTCAGCCCGCGCGAGCAGGTCGGGCATGCAGCCGAACGGCTCGGCCCGGAAGTCGAGGTCCAGCCCCGCCAGAATCACCCGCACCCCGGAGGCCGCGAGGTCCAGCACCAGCGGCCCGAGTTCCGGCCCGAAAAACTGCGCCTCGTCGATGCCCACCACGTCGGGCAGGGTCAGGGAGGGGTCGGAGAGCAGCTTGCCCTCGCCCAGCAGGTGCGCCCGAATCGCCGCCGCGCCCGGCACCGCCACCGCTTCCAGGCTGCGGCCCGCGTGGCTGGCGACGTGCGCCGCGTGGTAGCGGTCATCGAGCGCGGGCTTGAACACCGCCACCCGCTGCCGGGCGATCACCGCCCGCGTCACCCGCCGGATCAGTTCCTCGCTTTTGCCGCTGAACATCGGCCCGACGATGACTTCGAGGTGGCCGCCGTGGTAGGGGGACTTCAGCACGGGGGGAAGTATGCCACCCAGCGGAGCTGGGGAGGTCGGAGCGTCACGCGCGGGTCAGGGGGGCGGGGTAGCCTCGGCCCATGAAGCGCCACGCCCTGGCCCTCACGTCCGTTCTCCTGGCTGGCATGGCGCATGCCCAAACCGGGCTGGACGAGCTGGCCCCAGACGAGTGGCCGCACCTGCTGCGGGCGGCGCGGGCGGTTCCCGGTTTCGCGGGACTGGCGTTCGTGCCGGTCGAGGGGACCAGGGTGCTGGTGCCTGCCCTGACAACTCCGGGCCGGGAGGAGCAGGCCCGGCGGTGGCTCCAGTCGGACCCCTTCTGGAACAAGGTCGCGGCGGGGAAGCCGGGCGTCACGCGCGGTTCCCAGCCCGTGAAGTACAGCGGCGTGCAACTCGTTCAGGCGGCGCAGGCTCTGAAGAAGCGCAGCCCCAACTTGACCGTGCGGGTGAACACGACCCTGAACCGCGTCACCGTGTACGCCCCGGCGGGCGTGTTCCGCCCCGTTGCGAGGGCAGCGGGCGTGGAGAGGTTCGTCGAATCCGCTTACGAGTACGAGCGAGCGCCCCGGGTGCGGTTCAGCGTGCAGCCGCGCACGGTGAGCCTCGCGGCGATCCGGGCTGCGAAAAGTCCCTCTCAGGTCGTGCCGCGCCTCCAGGTCCGCGTCACGAATCCCACCGGAGCCCCGCTCCTTTTCACCTACAGTTGCGGCGGCAGCCTCCCGGTTCAGGTGGCCGACCGCATGGGCCGCGTGGTTCCCGAACAAAGCGGCGCAGCCTGCACCGAGGAACTGAACTCGGCCCTGATCCAGCCGGGGCAGACGCTGACCTTCCCCAGCTTCCCCTTCACAAAGATGAGCCACCTCCAGCCTGGGCCGTACCAGTGGCTGATCGGGGGACAGCTCCTCCCCTTCACCCTGAGGCCCTGAGGCGAACCGCGAGAAACACCCCACCCCGTCAGGCGGGGCGGACCAGCCAACAGCAAAACCCCCAGGGCGGCCCGGGGGTTCATTCGCTTCGCGCTTCGCTCGGCCCCTGGGGGGCGGCGAGAATTACTTCTTCTTCGTGCGGTAGCTGTCGCCGAAGCGCTTGTTGAACTTGTCCACACGGCCCTCGGTGTCGACGAAGCGCTCCTCGCCGGTCCAGAAGGGGTGAACGCCGCTCCACACGTCCACGTGAATCTCGGGACGGGTGCTGAGGGTTTCCATGACAACCTTGCCCTGGTAGATGATCTTGGTGGGAACGGCCTTGGGGTGAACGTCTTTCTTCATGTTGAACCTCCTCCGTCACGTCGTTGTGCGTGACGGGCAACCGCAGCAGCATATCACGTCACCAGACGAAGCGGTCATCCCAGGCGTCCCCACGCCGCAGCAGCGGTGGGCGCGTGCCGGTGACCCGGTGTCCCCCCTTGACGGCGGCCCGGACGATCACGCGGGGGTCCAGGGTGGGATACCGGGTGCGGGCAAAGGTCACCTCGTCGCGCACGTCGAGGCTGCCGCCGCTGGCGACCGAGTCGGTGCCCAGCGCGACCTCCACTCCCCCTGCGGCGAAGGCCGCCCAGGGAAAGGTCCCGCAGTCGAGGTGCGCGTTGGACCGGGGGCAGCTCACGACCGCGCACCCGGCGGCAGCCACCCGCGCGATGTCCTCCGGGGTCACGTTCACCATGTGGATCAGGGTGGGCCGTGCCCGCAACACGCCGAGTTCGTCGAGGTAGCGCACCGGGGTCAGGTCCGGCTCTGGCTCCCGCCCGATCACCTCCGCGAAGGTGCCCGGATACAGGGCCGGGAGGCGGTGCTCCCACAGGGGACCGCCCCCGGTGCGGAAGAGTTCGGGCTCGGCGGGATGCTCGGCCACATGAATCTGGAGCGGCAGGCCCTCACCCACCGCGTACTCGGTCACCCGCTGCATCAGGCGGTGGCTGACGGTGAAGGGTGTGTGCGGCGTGAGGCCCACCCGCAACCCACCGGGCCGCTCCAGGCGCCGCCAGCGCTCCACCCGCCCCCGCACCTCCGCGAAGATCAGGTCGGCCCGCTCGGGAAAGGTGCCCAGCACCTCGAAGTACAGCACCCCGGTCAGGTCCTCGCGCGGGAGGAGCGCGTCCATCACGTCGGCGGCCCACACGATGTCACCCACCGCGCCCGTGCCCAGCCGGGCAAGTTCGGCGGCCCCCGCGAGCGCCCCCGCCACCCCGCGCCGGTGCCGCTGCGCAATCACGACCTCCGGCAGCCAGCGGAAGTAGGGCAGCGCCTGAAAGTCGTAGGCGCTCATGTCGAGGTGGGTGTGCGCGTTGACCGGCGGCGGCGCAATCACGGCCCCGGCCCGGCGCTCGCGGGCGTGCGGAAAGTTGGCCCGCAGGGTGGCCGGGTCTCCTGTCGCCGCGATTACCCCCCCGGACACCACCACCCCGCCCGGCGCGTGCCCACCCCCGACGCCCGTGTACAGCACGTCGGCGGTGAGCAGCTCGGGGAGGTGGGGGTCGGCGGCAGACATGGGGCGCATTCTGCCGCGCCCTTCCCCGCTTACGCCAGCGCCTGTACCCGCGCCCCCAGCTCGCGGGCCACCGCGTCCGGCCCCCCGGCGAGCAGCGAGGCGGGCACGTGCCAGCGGCCCCGCTGCTCGAACTCGGAGGTGAACAGGCTGGCGAGGCCGGTCGCGCGGCGGTCCACCTCCAAGATCACGTCGAGGCCGCCGCCGGGGGCCGGAAGCATCATCATTTCCAGTTCCTGAATGCGGTACTGCCCGTAGGGGGGCCGGAAACTCAGCTCCTGCACGATGCGCCCGTGGTGGTACTCGACCTCGCTGCCCGCCAGCGAGAAGCCCAGACGCTCGGCAGCGCCGATTACGGCTTCCATCTCCCGGCTGGGAAGAATCTGGAGCTGGTCGGTGTCGCCGGGGTCGGCGGCCCCCGCGATGTCTGCGTCGGTGACGAGCCATACCGCTGTGCCGCGCAGGGTCAGCGGTGTGCCCGCGGGAACCGGAAGCTGAAAGGGGTACTCCTTGCGCTCGCCGGGCTGGAGGGTGAAGCCCGGCACCACCGGCTGCGAGAAGAGGGTGTGCGTGACGTAGTTGTCGTCGCTCTTGTAGCGGGTCGCCAGGCCGAGGTTCAGGCGCTCGATCTTTTGCTCGGTGCTGCCTCCCTCCACCAAGATCACGCCGGAGACACTCTCGCCCACCCGCACCGCTGGGTTGTGTACCCGCGCGTCCACCCGTGCCCCGCCGACGCCGACCGCCGCCATCATCCGTTTCAGAAATCCCATACAGATCACCGTACGGGGTGGCGGTCAGGGAAGTTCCTGGGTCAGCTCCCCTGGCTGGCGGGCGGCGGCCATCATCGCGGCACCGACGATGCCGGAGTCGTTCTGGAGGGCGGCGGGCACCACTTTCGTGCGGTCGGTCTGGAGGTGCGGCTGCCACTTCTCGGCCCGCTTGCTGACGCCCCCGCCGATCACGAACAGCTCCGGCGAGAAGAGGCGTTCGAGGTGCTGAAGGTAGGTGCTCACGCGCTTGGCCCAGCCCTTCCAGTTCAGGTCGTCGCGTTCGCGGGCGCGGTCGGACGCCCAGCTCTCGGCGTGCTTGTCGCCCTTGAGCCGCAGGTGCCCCAGTTCGGTGTTGGGCACCAGCACCCCGCCATGCATCAGCGCACTGCCGATCCCGGTGCCGAAGGTCAGCACGAGCACCACGCCGGGCACGTCCCGCGCGGCCCCGAACTGCGCTTCCGCAATTCCGGCGGCGTCCGCGTCGTTGACGAGGTACACGTCGCGCCCGGTGGCCTCGGTGAACAGGGCGTCGGCGTCCAGCCCGATCCAGGCCTCGTCCACGTTGGCCGCACTCAGGGTCTTGCCGTGCTGCACGATGCCGGGAAAGGTCACGCCCACCGGCCCCCCGTGCCCGAAGTGCCGCACGAGTTCGGCCACGACCACCTTCACGTCGTCGGGGCGGGCGCCCGCAGGGGTGGGAATGCGCCAGCGCTCGGCCGTGAGCTGCCCCGTCCGCGTGTCCACGGGTGCACCCTTGATGCCGCTGCCGCCGATATCGATGCCCAGGATCACGCTCATGGGGTACAGGGTAAGGGAAGAAAGGAGGAAAGGGGCTTTCAGGACCGGGAGCGCGGCCGCGTGAACAGCCACACCTCCCGGCCCTGCGGCCGCTCCCGGAACCCGCAGTGCGTGTAGAGGCGACGGGCAGCAGCGTTGTCCTCCCGGACCTGCAACGTGAGGCGGGCCGTGCCGGGGGGCTGCCGCCGGAGCAGCGCGTCCACCAGCCGAGCTCCCTCCCCGGTTCCGCGTGCCTCTGCTGCCACCGCGAGGGCGACAATCTCCCGTTCTCCCCCGCCGCGACTCTGAAGATGTGCCGCGCCCACCACCGCGCCCTTCTGCCAGGTTACCGCGAGGTCGCCCCCGGCCCAGAGGTGCCGAAGTTCCTCCGGCGGATAGTCCTTGAGGACGCCCAGCACTTCCGCCGCCGCCTGAGCGTCCCGCAGGGAGAGAGGCTCGCTGGGAACATGGCCCGCCGAACGGACCTCGCGGTCCAGACGAAGGTACCTGTGTACATCGGTGACCTCCAGATGCTGCTCAATCAGGGCACGCCGGGCCACGTCGTTCGGGAAAAGGTCGAAGCGCAGGCGCTCCCCGGCCGCCAGAGCGGGCGATGAGGAGAAGGCCCGCAGCAAGGCCGCCAGAATCTCGGGCTGCTGCGGACCAGGCACGGCATAGAGTTCCGCGACCTGCACTCCCCCGCCCGCCGCGAAGAAGCGCAGGAAGCCGAGCGGAGTCCCCGCCGCGTCCCACGCGACCACCCAGCCGGGAGGCGCCGGGTCGGGAAAATAAGCCTGCTCGTCGGCCAGGTCGAAGTCCGCCCGCCCGAACGAGGCCGCGAGGAGGGGTTCGAGCGCGGTCAGGTCCGCACGGTGCCAGGGGCGAACGTCCATAGGCCCCCATCCTCGGCCCCGCGCCCAGCCCCTGCATCCGCCGAATGACCAGCCTGTCTCCCACACCACAAAAAACCGCCCCCACGCGGGAGGCGGCTGTTGGGTCGACCCTGGGGGTTACTGGTTCCGGGCACCCTTGGCCGCGTCCACGAGGGCGCGGAAGGCTTCGGGCTCGCGGGCAGCGATGTCCGCGAGGCTCTTGCGGTTGAGGTCCACCCCAGCCCGCTTCAGGCCGTTGATGAAGGTCGAGTAGTTCATGCCGTGCAGGCGGGCGCCCGCGTTGATGCGCTGAATCCACAGGCGGCGGAAGTCGCGCTTCTTGTTGCGGCGGTCGCGGTACTCGTAGGTCGCGGCGTTGAGCAGCGTCTGGAAGGCGTTGCGGTACTGCTTGGAGCGGCTGCCCCAGAAGCCCTTGGCCCGCTTGAGCACCTTCTTGTGGCGGCGGCGGCGAATCGTTCCGGTCTTGGCGCGTGGCATCTAAATCACTTCCTCCCGGTGACGAGCCCGAGCTTCATGCGGGCCCACTCGCTCTTGGCGAGCACGAAGCCCTTGCCCTTGCCGCGAATCTCGTCGCCGCTCTTGCCGGTGTTCTGGTGGCGCTTGCCACTCTTGAACGCCATGACCTTGCCGGTGGCCGTGACCTTCACCCGGCGGGTCATGCTCTTTTTGGTCTTCATCTTGGGCATGTGCTCTCCTTAGTCCGGTCGCGCCCACCTGGGCGGGGCTTCCGTCTGGGGTGCGGGCCGTTTCCTGTTCGGAAACCGTTGGTCGCCCTGCCCCACTTGACCAAGGAAGAACTATACGCGGGCGGCGGGGGCGGGGGCAAGAGGTCAGGCGGGCCGGAAATACATCTGGGTGGCGACGTGGCGGCTGCCGTTGCTGGCAAGGATGCGGCGCATGGCGTGGTTGTCGGCCCCGGTGCCGCCCGCGTGCATGGTGAACTGTTCGGCCGCGCGGGCGAGCAGGTGCGCGTGCAGGCGGGTGCCGAGGCCCTGGCCGCGTGCGCTGGGGTGGACGCCGATCTGATCGAGGCTGGCCCACTCCGGACGCCCACTGGGACCGAAGGCCCCCAGCGCGACCGGCTGACCGGAAGTGTCGGGCAGGACGACCAGATGCCACCCCTCCCGCAACTCGAACCCGGCGCGGCCCAACGCACCGAGGAGCACCCGAACGGCGGGATCGTCAGGAGTCACACTCCTGGCCTGTGGGTCTGGGACGAAGGTCCGGGCACGCAGGTCCGTCTCATACATCACGTGTTCCTCGTCCAGCACCCACCCGGCTCCCTCAACGGGAGCGGCCCTCAGTGGCGCGAGGTTGTCCTGAAGCAGCAGCTTCCGCTCCGGCTCGGCGCGGTCGCGCAGGGCAAGGGCCAGGGCGGTGACCCCCTCCGGCATCACGTCCGGGCGAAAGCGGGGAAAGACAGGCACCTGCGGGGCGGCCGAGATCAGGGCTGTTCCCTCTATGCCCCGCTCGGAGCGCAGAATCAGCAGGTTTTCCAGCCGGACCCGGCCCGCCGCGACATTCTGGCGCAGGATAGGGAGGCGTTTTGCCACGTCCTGTGGGTCAGGGTGCAGCGCGAAGAAGTCGGCGAGGGTGTCCAGCGTGGGCGTTTCAATCGTGTACGTGTTCAAGGGGTGACCTCGGTCGGCGGGTCACCGGGCAGGCGTCGGCGCTGAATCAGGGACGGCTCGCGGTGACCGGGAGGCGGGCGGACGGTCCGGCGTGATCGGCGGGGGTGGGTTGCGTCATGGAAACCTCCGGGGGTGCAGCAAGGCTGCGGGCAGCCTACGCGACGGCCCGTCCTCCGCCTCGCCGATCTGCTGCCCGCAGGCCAATCGGCTTAGCTCGGGCTGGACGACCCCGCACCTGGGCCACCTGGCCTCCGGACCGTCCAGCCCCACCGGCTACCTGTAAACGGAGCCGTAGTAAGAGGCCATCCCGTAAAGCGCGACCAGTCCCACCAAGGAAATAACGAGAAAAAATTGCCCGGCGATACGGGTGCTCACTTGCCTCGACCGTGCTCCCAAGGTCCAGAGCAGGCCCCCCAGCAAGGCCGTGCCAAGCAACACAAGCTCCATTGTCGTACCCTAACGCCCCGCTCGAATGCCAAAGGCGCGGAGGGTCGGCGCTGCCGGAAGTCCGCTCTCAGCAACAGGTTTTCGGAGAGGCCTGCGAGGACAGGCCAACGCCTTCAACCCGCCGACCCCGGCCCCGCGTTGCCGGACCCTGCGCGGCGGATGGCTCCCAGCAGCCGTCCCAGAGCTTCGGCCGTCGCCTGGGCTTCCCGACGAACGTCCGGGTCACGGGCGAGGTGTGCGAGACGCTCAGTCGCCCGGCGGGAGGCGTTCAGGGCCGCCTCGACGCCGCTGCGAGGAACCTTCATCCGCGTTTTCATGGTGTCCCCAACCCTATAAAGCCTGCGTCAGCCACAGCGTCCGGTATCCCTCCAGCCGCAGCGTGGGACGGTCAAGGTGCAGGCGGCTCCCCGTCAGCGCGTCCACCGCCTCCGCGCCCAGCGCCTCGCGCAGCTCCCAGGCGGGCAGCACGACCTCCGCCTCGCTGAAGTTGTAGACCTGCACCATCACCCCGAGGGGATGGTCGCGCCGCAGCAGCAGCACCCGCCCGTCGGGGCTGGGCATCGGCCAGCTTTCCACGCTGGCGTGCAGGTGGGGCAGGCTCCGCCGGGTGGCGATCAGGTGCCGCAGCCCGGCATTCACCCGGCCCGCCGGGGTGTCCGGCTCGCTCCCCACGCGCCCCGCCAGCTCCCAGTCCATGCGCGGGCGGTGCACCCAGCGGTTGTCGGCGGCGTGTTCGGGCACGTCGGCATAGCCGGAGTCGTTCAGGAGCGCGAGTTCGTCGCCCATGTACAGCAGCGGCACCCCGCCGAAGCCCAGGATGACCGCGTGGAGCAGCAGCACTCGGCGCACCGCGTCGTCCACCCGGCCCACGTCCCCGGCCTCCAGCGCCGCCTCCAGCCCGGCGAGGCTGGCCGCCGATCCGCTGATGCGGCGGTCCCCCGTCTGCGGGTTGTGCTGAAAGACCAGCCCCCGCGCAAAGGACCCCGGAAACTCGCCGCTGTAGAAGTCCGAGAGGAAGTGGCGGTGCGCCGGGCCACTCAGTCCCGCATGGGCCGCGTCCTCGTCAGAGATCGCCCAGCCGATGTCGTCATGGCAGCGCACATAGACGCCCCAGGTGGTGTTCGTCGGCTTGGGCGGAAAGGCCCGCAGCGCCTCGGCGAAGAGGCGGGTGTCCCGGCTCGCCAAGCTGCTCCAGAGCTGCACCATCAGGCTGTTGTGGTAGGCCATGTCCGACACCCGCCCGTGGTGCGCCCCGCGTCCCAGGTAGCCCATCAGCTCGGCGGGGGCGACGATGGCCTCGGCCTTGAACGCGACCGCCGGGGCCACGATCCGCGCCGCCGCCCGCAGCGCCCGCGTCAGGTGGTGTACCTCCGGCTCGTTCTGACAGGCCGTGCCCAGCCGCTTCCACAGGAAGGCGATGGCGTCCAGCCGGAAGACCTCCACCCCCTGGTTGGCGAGAAACAGGATCAGGTCCACGAACTCCAGCCACACGTCCGGATTGCCCCAGTTCAGGTCCCACTGGTACGCGTTGAAGGTGGTCCAGACCCAGCCTCCCGCCTCCGGGTCCCAGGTGAAGTTGCCCGGCGCAAAGTCGGGAAAGACCTCCGGCAGCGTGCGCTCGTAGAGGTCGGGCAGGGTGCGGTCGGGGTGAATGTGGAAATAGGCGCGGTATTTTTCCTCGCCCGCCCGCGCCCGCCCAGCCCACTCGTGCTCACGGGCGACGTGGTTGAGCACGAGGTCCAGCACCAGGCTGATGCCCCGGCCCCGCAGCCCCCGCGCCAGCTCGGCGAGGTCGTCCATCGTCCCCAGGTCGGGCCGCACCGCCCGGTAGTCGGCCACCGCGTAGCCGCCGTCGTTCTCGCCCTGGCGGGGCTTCAGCAGCGGCATCAGGTGGAAGTAGCGGACCCCCAGGCCCTCCAGATAGTCCAGCCGTCCGCCCACTCCCGCCAGCGTTCCGGCGAAGCGGTCGGCGTAGGCCACGTAGCCCACCATCTCCGGCCCTTGCAGCCAGTCGGGGCGCAGCAGCCGGGCCTCGTCCAGCCGCCGCAGGTCGGCGGGACGGTCCCGGAAGCCCCGCACCAGCACCTCCAGCAGCCGCGCCGGGAGGTCGCCCAGGTCATTGCCGTACACCGCCCGCAGGCTCGCCAGCAGATCGTCCCCATACCGTTCCAGCCGCAGCGCGAAGGTACCGGCGTCGCGCTCGTCGGGGAAGGCGGCGGGGGGCGATGCGGGAAAACCGGAGGCAGACACGTCTCTCAGGATAGAGCGCCACTGGAACCGATTCCAGCGGGGTAGGCAAAGAGGAAAAAGGGCGGTGAGGTTGCCCCCACTGCCCCAGATGACGGCTCCAGTTACTGCACGGCGTTGCGTTCGACGTTCAGGTACACCGCCACGTCGTCCATGCTCTCGACCTGCGAGAGGGGCACGTAGTGGTGCTGCCCGTCGGGACTGTCGGTGCGGGTCAGCTTGAGCTGGTCGCCCTCTACGTGGTCGACGGTGCCGACGTGCTCGCCATTCACGTCCTTGACCTGAAGGTGCTCGCCCTGGGCTTCCAGGCGCTCGCGCAGGTCCTGCTCGATGCGGCGGGTGATCTCTCCGGTGTCGTTCTGGGTCATGGGGTCAGCGTAGGCCGCCCCCCGCGTGCGGCAGATGACAGGACGGTGCAGGCCAGGGCACTGAACGTTGGGCGAACCGTCATCCAGCAGCCCCGGTATGCTCGGCCCATGAGTTCACCCCCGCCGCGACAATGCGCCGCCGTCCTCCTCATCAATGAGCGGGGCGAGGTGCTGCTGGTCCGTCAGGCCTACGGACGGCAGTTCTGGGGCCTGCCCGGTGGGATCGTGGACCCCGGCGAGACGCCGCTGGGGGCCGCCGTGAGGGAGGCGCGGGAGGAGGTAGGAGTGGAGGTCGCGCTGGAGGGAGTTGTGGGCGCCTACCTTCTTCAGGGTGGGGGCTGGCCGGACATCCAGGCGTATGTCTTCGCGGGGCGGGTTTTGGCGGGCGAACCCAGGCTGGCCGCACCCCAGGAACTCAGCGCCCTGGCGTGGTGCCCGCTAGGTGAATGGCCCTCTCCCCTGCTGCCGGACGCGCTCGCCGCGCTGGAAGACCTCCGGGCGGGCCGCACCGGGGTCGTGAGAACCGTTCAGCGCCACGTGTCTCTCCACGGGGTCCCGCTCTAGGCCACCTGGCCCTCTGCGGCATGCGCCCCGGCCGACTATGCTGTCGGGCGATGACGAAAGACGGCGGCAAGCAGGACAAGAAGGCGCAGCAATACGGCGTGACGCCCCAGAGCGCAGATTTCAACGACTGGTACAACGAGGTCGTCAAGAAGGCCGACCTAGCCGACAACAGCCCCGTTGCGGGTGCGATGGTCGTGCGCCCCTACGGCACGGCGCTGTGGGAGAACATCGTGCGCTGGCTCGACGACCGCTTCAAGGCGACCGGGCACGAGTCGCTGATCTTCCCCACCCTGATTCCGATGGGCTTCATCACCAAGGAAGCCGACCACGTCGAGGGCTTCGCGCCGGAGCTGTTCACCGTGAGCAAGATCGGCACCGAGGAACTGGCCGAGCCCTACGTCATGCGCCCCACGTCAGAAACGATCATCGGGCACATGTGGGCCGGGTGGCTGAACTCCTACCGCGACCTCCCCTTCCTGCATTACCAGTGGGGCAGCGTGTTCCGCGCCGAGCTGCGGACCAAGGCCTTCCTGCGCACCTCCGAATTCTTCTGGCACGAGGGCCACACCGCCCACGCGGATGAAACCGAGGCCCGCGCCGAAGTCCGCCAGCAGCTCGACCTCTACCACGAGTTCTGCCGCGATATGCTCGCGCTTCCCGTCGTGCGCGGCGAGAAGACGGCCTCCGAGCGCTTTGCCGGAGCGGTCGCCACCTACTCCATCGAGGGGATGATGCGCGACGGCAAGGCGCTGCAATCGGGCACCTCGCACTACCTGGGGCAAAACTTCAGTAGAGCTTTCGACGTGAAGTTCCAGACTCGCGAGCAGAAGGAGGAGTACGCCCATACGACGAGCTGGGCGATCTCCAGCCGCATCATCGGGGCGATCATCATGACGCACGGCGACGACTTCGGGCTGATCATGCCGCCCCGCATCGCGCCGGTTCAGGTCGTGGTGATTCCGGTGGGCCGCAAGGAGAACTTTGGCGAGATGGTGGAAGAAGGCGAGAAGTTGGCCGCCGAACTCCGCGCCCAGGGCCTGCGGGTCAAGGTGGACAAGCGCGACGGCGTGACCAACGGCTTCAAGTACAACGACTGGGAACTCAAAGGCGTGCCTGTGCGCATCGAGCTGGGGCCGCGCGACCTGGAGGCGGGCGTGGTCGTCGTCAAGAACCGCAACAGCGAGGAAAAGGAGACGCTGAGCCGCGCCGAGGCCGTCTTGGGCATGGCCGCCCGTCTGGACGCCATCCACGACTGGCTGCTGACCCGCGCGACCGACTTCATGCTCTTGCACACCGTGAAGGCCGACGATTACGGCACCTTCCGGCAGGCCATCGAGGACGGAAACTGGGTCCGGGCGCACCACTGCGGGCAGCCCGAGTGCGAGAAGGCGATCAAGGACGACACCAAGGCCACCGCCCGCAACGTGCCCCTGGACGACGCCGAGTTCTTCGCCGAAAAGGAAGAAGGCCCCTGCGTGCGCTGCGGGCAGCCGGGCGCGTATGACAAGCGGGTGATCTTCGGGCGGCAGTACTGAGGAAAGGAAGCCGTCAGCCGTCAGGGGCCGTTCACGGGGGGTGAGCGGTCCCTTTCGCGCGGCCGGACGGCGGCCTACGCTGCCGACATGCTCATCCGTCCCTTTGACCCCAAGGACCGCGACGCCTGCCTGGCCCTGTTCGACTCGAATCTGCCCGAGTACTTCGCGCCGCACGAGCGGGCCGAGTTCGGGACGTGGTTGCGGGACCCCGGCGAGTATTTCGTTCTGGAAGACGGCGGGCGGGTCGTGGCCTGCGGCGGCGTATGGCTCGACTCAGAGGACCCGGAACGCCCGGCAGGCTTGAGTTGGGGCATGGTCGCGCGGGGCGCCCACCGCCGGGGGTATGGCTCGGCACTCCTGCACTTCCGGCTGGAGCGGCTGCGGGAACTGGGGGCCGCCGAAATTCACCTCGACACGTCGCAGCACAGCGCCCCCTTCTTTGCCCGCTTCGGTTTCCGGGAGCTCCGGCGGGTGCCGGGCGGCTACGGGCCGGGGCTGGACCGGGTGGACATGGTGGCCGAGGCTGGCCTCCTGACCCCCGAATCCGTATTACACTGACGCCATGATCCGCTCTGCGCTTTCCAGCCGGGGACGCCGCGACTAGCCTAAAGCTTGCGCGTGTGTCCCCGGCTGTGTCTAAGCCGGGGCGATTTTTTGGCCTACCGCCGCCCAAGGAGCCTGCCCATGACCACCGAACCCACCCCGAAGCCCGCCATTCAGGAGCCCCGCGCCGAGCGCTACAACCCCCACGCCATCGAGCCCCGATGGCAGGAGCGGTGGGAGCAGGAGGGCCTGTACACCTTCCGCGAGGACCCGGCCAAGACCAAGCACTACGCGCTGACCATGTTCCCCTACCCCTCCGGGAACCTGCACATCGGGCACTGGTACGCCAACGTCGCGCCCGACGCCCGCGCCCGCTGGATGCGGATGCGCGGCTACAACGTGCTGTTTCCGATGGGCTTCGACGCCTTCGGGCTGCCTGCCGAGAACGCGGCGATCAAGCACGGGCGCGACCCGGCGCAGTGGACCTACTCGAACATCGAGCACATGACCGGGCAGTTCCGGCGCATGGGCACCATGATCGACTGGAGCCGCAGCTTTGCCACCTGCGACCCCGAGTACTACCGCTGGAACCAGTGGTTTTTCACCGAGTTCTTCCGCCGGGGCCTGGCCTACAAAAAGGGCGGGCTGGTGAACTGGTGCCCCAAGGATCAGACCGTGCTGGCCAACGAGCAGGTCGTCGGCGGCGCCTGCGAGCGCTGCGGCACCCCGGTCGAGCGGCGCAACCTGAGCCAGTGGTACCTGAAAATTACCGACTACGCCGAGGAACTGCTGGACTTCAGTGACACCGACATGCCCGAGCGCGTGCGGCTGATGCAAACCAACTGGATCGGCAAGTCGGTGGGCGCGGAGGTCACCTTCCCCACCCCCGCCGGGCCGGAAACGGTCTTCACCACCCGCCCCGACACCCTGATGGGCGCGACCTTTCTGGTGCTGGCCCCCGAGCACGCTAAGGTCGAAGCCCTGACCACCCCTGAGCAGGCCGACGCCGTGCGGACCTATGTCGAGGCGGCGGGCCGCAAGACCGACGTGGAGCGCCAGCAGGAGGGCGAGAAGACCGGCGTGTTCACCGGCAGCTACGCCACCCACCCGGTGAGTGGCGACCCGCTGCCGGTCTGGGTCGCCGACTACGTGCTGGTGACCTACGGCACGGGCTCGATCATGGCCGTGCCCGCCCACGACGAGCGCGACTTCGCCTTCGCGCGGAAGTTCGGGCTGCCCATCCGCGAGGTCATCCGGCCGGAGGGCGAGACGGGCATGGGCGAGAACCCGGAGGAGGCCTACGTCGGGGAGGGCGTGATCGTGAACTCCGGCGAGTTCGACGGGCTGCCGGGGGGCAAGGCGAGCATCGGCCAGATTATCGAGCGGCTGGAGGCGCGGGGCGTCGCGCAGGCCCGCACGACCTACCGCCTGCGCGACTGGCTGGTGTCGCGCCAGCGCTACTGGGGCACGCCCATCCCCATCGTGTACTGCGCCGAGCACGGGGCGCAGCCGGTCCCCGCTGACGAGTTGCCCGTCCGCCTGCCCGAAAACGTCGAGTTCACGCCCACCGGCCAGAGCCCGCTGAAGCTGGACCGCGAGTGGACGGCCACGACCTGCCCGGTGTGCGGCGGCCCCGCCGAGCGCGATACGGACACGATGGACACCTTCGTGGATTCGAGCTGGTACATGTACCGCTACCTGTCCCCGCGCGACGACGCGCACCCCTTCGACCCCGCCAGGGCCGACCTGCTGCCGGTGGACCTGTACACGGGCGGCATCGAGCACGCCATCCTGCACCTGCTGTACTCGCGCTTCTGGACCAAGGTGATGCGCGACATGGGCCTGACCACCCAGAATGAGCCGTTCAAGTGGCTGCGGAATCAGGGCATGATTCTGGGCGAGGACGGCGACAAGATGAGCAAGAGCCGGGGCAACGTGGTCGACCCCGACGACCTGGTGCGCGAGTACGGCGCCGACACGGTGCGCACGTACCTGATGTTCATCGCCCCGTGGGAACTGGGCGGCCCCTGGGACCCGCAGGGCATCAACGGCCCCGCCAAGTGGCTGAGCCGCATCTGGGCGCTGTACTTTGACGCGAAGGCGGTCGGCCCGGAGGAGGGCGTGACCGAAGCCGAGTTGCGCTACGCCATTCACTCCACCCTGAAGAAGGTCACGGGCGACTTCGACCGCCTGAGCTTCAACACCATCGTCGCCTCGTTAATGGAGCTGACGAACACGCTGGTCAAGGCCAAGCGCTCGCCCGTCTTCGGGACCCCCGCCTGGGAGGAGGCGCTGGACATCTTTAACCGGATGCTGGCCCCGGTCGTGCCCCACATCGCCGAGGAAATCTGGACCGAGCGCAGCGGTGCCGGAAGCGTCCACGTCCAGTCCTGGCCCGAGGTAGACGAGGCCGCCGCGACCCGTGACACCGTGACCATCGGCGTGCAGGTGGGCGGCAAAGTGCGCGGTCAGGTCGAGATTTCCAAGACCGCCACCCAGGAAGAGGCCCTGGCTGCCGCCCGCGCCAACCCGGACGTGGCCCGCTTCGTGGAAGGCAAAGCGACGGTGAAGGAGATCTACGTGCCGGGGCGGATCATCAATATCGTGGTGAAGTGAGCCTCTGAACAACGGCTCCACCCTTACATCTCGGGTGGAGCCGCTTCTTTATCCCCGTCGTCTGCTCAAGATTGCTTGGGCCGACCGCCGCCCCCGCCTTACCTGCCATTGCTGCAATGCCCGTATGGACACCCAGAACCAGGCGGCGCCCCAGACCACGGAAGACCTCGAAGTCAGGAAGGCCCGGCTGCGGCAGCTCATCGAGGAAGGGCGGAAGGACGAGCTTTCGGAGGAGGACTACCTCTTCGCAGTCAAGAACACCCTAATTCTGGATGGACAGACAGAAGCCTGACCCCAACGGGAAAGTCCCACCCATGCCGTCTGGCGGGGTGGGACCTTCTTTCGCAGGTTGTCTGAACTCAGGACTTGCCGGTGTTGGGGTCGATGTCCGGAATGTTGGGCGTGGCGCTCGCCGTGCCCTCGATGTGATCATCGACGTACTCGTCGGACGCCTGGGCACCGGGCTCCTGGCGTGCTCCCCGGCCGGGGTTGGCGTTCAGCTTGGCGGCCTCCTGATCGGTGAGGTCCGTGCCGGTATCGGGCTGGATGTCCCCGGTTGCGTTCTGCTTGGTGCCGCTCTCGTCGTTGCGCTCGTCTCGGGTCATGCTGGGGCCTCCTGGAGTGGATTTGCCCGGCAGCATACGGCCCCGGCGGGGGGCAGGCCCCGCCCCTAACGGGTTGCTTAAGGCGCGGCTTCCGGAGCGGGCAGCGGGACGTCTGCGGGAGCGGACTCCTCGGGCAAGGCGTCTTCGGAAGGGAGCGGGAGGTCCACCGCCAGAGCCTCGCGCAGCAGGAGGACCTGATCAGCGTTGGCCTGGGCGTGGGCGTCATCGGTCATGGGAGGCATGGTGACACGCCACCGGGGGGCTTGCGGGCGAACTTGCCGGTCAGCGGGTCGCCGCCCAGAAGGCGTCCAGCGCGGCCCGCACCTCGGGCAGCTTCTCGAAGTGCGGCAGGCCGTCGGTGCCCTCGATCCGCACGGCCGTCACGTTCGGCTGCGCGTCGAAGAGAGGCAGGCGCTCGAAGCTCACGAAGCCGTCGCGGTCGTACAGCACGGTCACGGGCACCTGGAGCTTGCTGTAGAGGTCGCGGTAAGCGTCCGGCGTGAACAGCACCCCGCTGATGAAGAAGAGGGGCGCATTCTTGGCCCCCGGCTGCCGGGCCGTTTCCAGGCTGTAGGCGATCAGCCCCTCGTTCACCGGCCCCCGGAAGGAGCGGCTCAGGAAGTATTCGATGCTGGGGCGGGTCCGCAGCACGGCGTAGAGGGGCGTGCCCACCGTATCCAGGGTGCGGTAGAGGCGGCTGCCGCCGTCCCGCTCGCTGGCCTGCTGGGTGCCGTTGCGTGGCTCGCCCAGCCCGCTGGGGCTGATCAGGGCCAGGGTGCGGATGCGCGGCTCTGCGAGGGCCGCCCGCGCCGCGAACTCGCTGCCCAGGCTCAGGCCCACCACGTCCACCTCCCCCCCGAGTTCGGCCACCAGCGCGGTCAGGGCCTGGGCCATCAGCTCGGGCGTATAGCGAATATCGGGGCGGTCGCTGCCCCCGAAGCCGGGCCACTCCAGCGCATACAGGGGGCGGGTGCCCGCGTAGGCGTCCCACAGCGGCTTCATCTCGTAGGCGCTCGCCGCCGCGTTGACGGAGTGGGTCAGGATCAGCGGGCGCCCCGTGCCGCGCGGGTCGGCGTAGTAGGCCACGCGCCCGAAGCCCGGCAGCGTCAGGAACCGCCGCTCACCGGAGAGGGCGGGGCTCAGCGTGGGGGCTGGGGCTGCCGTGACCTGAGCGGCTTGCGATGGGGCCGGATCGGTCTGGGCCACTGCGCCCCCAGCCAGCAGCGCAGCAGCGGCAAGAGCGGTAGTCAGCGAACAGATGAGGTCGCTCATGACTTCATCCTGATGGCTCGGGCGGGGGCGTCTGTCACCCCAAACGCCAAGATTTGCGTTGGCCTCACGTTCCCTCAAGGGGAAGTCACCCCCGCGTCAGTTTGGGAGGCGAGAGTGAGAGGTATGAAAAAGATGCTGTTAGGAGCGGCTAGTACAGCGTTCATTTAATACGAATGGCTTCGTAGTGCCGTCCTAGCGTCCGGCGGGCGACCTGGGTGGAGAACTGCCAGTTGAGGGTGACGC